>DASTKD010000190.1:0-8397 GCA_035716135.1 Ktedonobacteraceae bacterium | reverse complement strand
GATGGGGATCACGCATTTAGTTATCAAAATTCATCAGAGCTGTTGCTTGCTTATTGTTCTCTGATGGAGTATATGTAATTCAGTTGCCTTACACGAGCAAGGAGAAACCATCATGCAGGATCAGCAATTGGAAAATGCTAGCGTCAATGTCACTTCGATCATTCCCGGCGCGAAGGATGAGCGCGAGCATGATTATGAATATTACAAAAAGATTTTCGACGGGCATCAAATGCCGTTCGCTTTTGTCGATCTTGACTTGCTCGACCAGAACATCGGGCAGATTGCCGGGCGCGCGCGTGGCAAGCGGATGCGGCTGGCCTCCAAGTCGATTCGCTGCGTAACTATACTGCGGCGTATTTTCGCGGCTGATGCCTGTTTTCAGGGCGTTATGTGTTATACAGCTCTTGAAGCGGTCTACCTGGCCTCGCAAGGTTTCAAAGATTTGCTGATCGGTTATCCTGCCTGGAACGAGCAGGACATTGCTGCTGTTGCGCGGGCAACGGCGGATGGGGCGCAAATTACGTTGATGATCGACAGTGTGGAACATGTAGAGCGGATTGAAGGCATAGCTTCGCGGCACGGCGTGCGTTTGCCCCTGTGCCTCGAAATAGATATGTCAATGGATGTTCCCGGCCTGCATTTTGGCGTCTGGCGTTCACCTGTGCGCACAGCAGAGCAGGCGAAACCTGTTATCGAGCGTGTCAAAGCCTCGTCGCATGTCTTTCAGGATGGTTTGATGGGTTACGAGGCGCAAATCGCGGGTCTGGGCGATAATTTTCCCGGCCAAAAGGCGAAAAATGCACTGGTACGGCGGCTCAAACGACGCTCGATAGGCGAAATAGCCGAGCGCCGCGCTGCTATTGTGGCGCTGGCGCGTTCCTGCGGCATCGCGCCGCGCTTCGTCAATGGCGGCGGCACGGGTAGCATCGACTCCACGCGCGACGAGGCTGTTGTGAGCGAAATCACGGTCGGTTCAGGTTTTTACTCCCCGGCGCTCTTCGACAACTATCGTGATTTCCGCTATCAACCAGCCGCCGCCTACGCTATCGAGATTGTGCGCCGCCCGCAGCCGTCGCTCTATACCTGCCTGGGTGGCGGCTACATCGCCTCCGGCTCGGTCGGCCCGGAAAAGCAGCCCGCGCCCTATCTGCCGCGTGGCGCGAAACTGCTCTCACTCGAAGGCGCGGGCGAAGTGCAGACGCCCATCCGTTACAACGGGCTGCTCTCACTCAACGTGGGTGATCCGATCTTCATGCGCCACAGCAAGGCCGGGGAGCTGTGCGAACGCTTTACACATCTCTTTCTGGTTTCTGATGGAGCCATCGTTGATACGGTAACGACCTATCGTGGCGACGGTCGATGTTTCATATAGCCGATATATTCGCAGCAATCTTTGTCATGAGGTAACGGAGAATAGCACGAGCGTATCAGAACCCGCCGGTCGAGCGAATGATTTGGCCTGTCACCCATCCGGCATCTTCGCTTGCCAGAAAGGTGATGAGGCGCGCTGCATCTTCGGGCTGTCCTATACGCCCCACAGGGAAGCGCGGCAGGAGTTCTTGCTTTATCTCCTCGCTCATCCATCCCGTATCGGTGGGGCCTGGATCGACCGCGTTTACCGTGATGCCTTGTGAAGCGACTTCGGCTGCTAGCGTGACTGTGAAAGCCTCGATAGCTCCTTTGGTAGAGGCATAGGCTAACTTTCCCGGCATCGCGCCGCGTCCTTGCCCGGAGGTGAGATTGATGATGCGCCCACCAGAAAGCAGAGAGAACCGCCGCGCAAATTCAACGCTCAACAGCATGGTTCCACGCATATTCACGGCATAATAGGCATCCAGCGTCTGTGCATCCAACTGGTCAAAGGGAGCGTTGGTATCATCGTGCGTAGCGTTATTGACAAGGATAGAAACGGCTCCTAATTGTGTTTGAGCAGTCTCTATGATACGTTGTGGTGTATCAACCTCTGCCAGGTCAGCCATCATATGCTCACAGCGCACTCCCAGCGCCTGTAGCTGTCTTTTGAGGGACTCCGGTTCGTTTTCCTCCGCGCCCCAGGGCATTAAACGATCATAAGGACTCCAATGGGTGAAAAAGATGTCAATGCCTGTGCTTGCCAGAGCCAGGCATACGGCTGCTCCAATGCCCCGGCGGCGACTTGCTCCTGTAACAATTGCCAGTCTTGGTGGAGAATGTTGAATGGTCATCGGCGGTTCCTTTCTCTTTGCAACATTATCGTATCATCTCGCCCTGAAAATCTGAACTTGACATTAAGCGGGGGCGTGACTACACTTATGTGGTGTCAAGAAGTCATACGCAAAGTAATACGCGAGGAGGTGTCGCATGATTGATGCAGTCGCAACGGTCTGTATTTTCGTCAATGACCAGGACAAAGCCAAAGCGTTTTATACCGACGTGCTGGGCTTTGAGTTGCGCCAGGATTCGCCGATGGATGAGTCACGCTGGATTGCCGTCGCGCCGAAGGGGGCGCGCACCGAAATAATTCTCTACAAGATGGATCAGAACTGGCAGCATTATCGCCAGGTAATGGGCAAATCGCAGGCCATTACCTTCAATGTGACAGACATAAAAGGGTTGCGCGATGACCTCAAGGCGAAGGGTGTGCGCATTACCCAGGAGCCGGACCCGCAGCCCTGGGGAACCTTTATGATGATCCTCGATCAAGATGATAACGCTTTGCTCATGGTCGAGGAACCCAGATAACTCATCACAGGGAGTTAAAAACAAGTATGGCTGTAACGCAAGGGGCGCGCTGGCAGAACTGGTCTGGTTCTGTGAAGGGACAACCGCGCCAGATTGTGATGCCAGGCAGCATCAATGAACTGAAGCGGCTCGTGGGCGTTTATGCGCGCGATGGGCGGCATGTGCGCGTCGTGGGTTCGGGACACTCGTTCACGCCGCTTGTCCAGAGCGACGACGTGTTGATGTCGCTGGATAATTTGCAGGGCGTCGAGCTGCTTGACGCTGAACGCGGAACCGTAACGGTACTGGGTGGCACAAAGCTCAAGTTGCTGGGCGAGGCATTGTTGGCGCACGGGCTGGCGCAGGAGAATCTGGGCGACATCGACGTGCAGAGTATCGCAGGAGCCATCAGCACTGGCACACACGGCACTGGCATTACCTTCGGCTCGCTTGCTACCCAGATTGAAGGCATCACGCTGGTAACGGCGGACGGCGAACTGCTGGAATGTTCCCCCGCGCAGCATCCCGCTATTTTTAAGGCGGCGCAGGTCTCGCTGGGGACGCTGGGAGTAATTGCCAGCGTCAAACTGCGCGTGGTGCCTGCCAAAGTCCTGCATTACCAGGGCCTGCGTAAAAAACTCAGCGATTGTCTTGAACATCTTGAACAATACAAGCAGGAGAACGCGCACTTCGAGTTTTTCTGGTTTCCTTATACCGAATGGGTGCAGGCCAAATTCATCAACCCTACCAGCGAAGCGCCGGGCAAGAATACATTGTGGGGAACGCTCAATAAAATCGTGCTGGAGAACTGGGTTTATGGGTCGCTGTGCGCAATGTCCCGCGCTATGCCCGGTTTTGCGAAAGGCGTGTGTAAAATTTCAGGCAACTCGATTGCCAACGTGGATGAGATCAATTACAGCCACCGTCTTTTCTCTACGCCGCGCATGGTGCGTTTCCAGGAGATGGAATACAACATCCCGGCGGAACACCTGCGAACCGTTGTCACCGAGATTCAGCAGTGTATCGAGCAGCATCAATTCGCGGTAAATTTCCCTATTGAATGCCGCTTCGTGCATAGCGATGATATATGGCTCAGCCCGGCCTACCAGCGCGAATCGGCTTATGTCGCTGTGCATATGTACAGGGGTATGCCCTATCAATCCTATTTCTCCCATATCGAAGAGATTTTCAAACGCTACCAGGGTCGCCCGCACTGGGGCAAGCTGCACACGCGCACGGCGCAAGAACTGGCCGCCCTGTATCCGCGCTGGCACGATTTCCGGCGCGTCCGCGCCTCGCTCGATCCCAACGGGATGTTTCTGAATGACTATTTGCGCGCGTTGTTTGATGCGGACTCACCTGTACCCGATGTCACGGGCAACGAGGAAGCGCGTACAATTTAGTTTTATATAATAGATGAGTAAAATTGGGAAGAAATGTCAGTAACAAAAAATAATTCAGGGACCTTAGAGAAACAGGTATCTCGTCAGCCCAAACGCACCTCCCTGTGGAGAAACCGTGATTATATGCTGTTATGGAGCGGCCAGGTGGTTTCCAGCATGGGTTCGCAGGTTTCGCAGCTTGCCTTTCCCCTTTTCATCCTGCTGCTAACTCACTCGCCGGTGCAGGCCGGGCTGGCAGGCGCGCTACGGGCATTGCCCTATCTCATCTTCAGTCTTCCGGCTGGCGCGCTGATTGATCGCTGGGACCGCAAGCGGGTCATGATCCTTTGTGACAGTGGGCGCGCATTAGCGTTAGGAAGTATTCCCATCGCGCTCGCTTTTGGCATATTGACGGTCACGCAACTCTTCGTCGTTTCGTTTGTCGAGGGGGCGCTTTTCGTCTTCTTTAATATTGCTGAGGTTGCCTGTCTTCCGCGTGTCGTGTCGAAGGAGCAGTTGCCAGCGGCCAACGCGCAAAATCTCGCTACCGACGGCATCACCACGCTAGTAGGTCCTCCGCTCAGTGGAGTTCTCTACAGCCTCGCCTATACGCTGCCATTCCTGGCTGATGCCATTTCATATGTCGTCTCGGTCATCTCGCTGTTCTTTATCAAGACGAAATTCCAGGGCGAGCGCGTTGCTGCCCGGCGTAGTTTATGGGTTGAGATTAAAGAGGGGCTTTCCTGGTTGTGGCATCAGCCCATCATTCGCTTTATGGCGATCCTTACCGGCGGCAATAATCTTGTCAGCGCGGGTTCTATACTGGTCATTATTCTACTGGCTCAACACATGCACGCCTCGCCTTTCACGATCGGCCTGATCTTTGCTATTGGCGGCATCGGCGGGATAGCAGGCGCTGCCGTCGCGCCAACGCTGCAGAGACGTGTTAGCTTTGGACAGGCCATCATCGGCACATCATGGCTCTTTGGCCTGCTCACGTTTCTCTATGTTTTCGCGCCCAACCCATTGATACTCGGCATCATCACCGCGCTGGTCTTCACCTGTGGCCCAACCTACAATGTTGTTTCCGTCAGCTATCGCCTGATGCTCATACCCGATGAGTTGCAGGGGCGTGTCAATAGCGCCTTTCGCCTGATCGCCTTTTGCGGTCAACCGCTCGGCCTGGCCGTGACGGGCGTGCTGCTCGAAACCATCAATGCTATCCCTACGGTGTTGATAATGGCAATCGGCTTGACTGCCCTGGCGGTAATGGCGACTTTGAATCGTCATGTGCGCAATGCGCCTCCCATAGCCGAGTTGCAGCAAACATAATCAACAACGGGAATTTACAGGGAGAACCAGACATTTCACTATTGTATACCGTCGGTTCCCGCGCCACATACGAGCGCGCACACCTTTTCCGCAGGCGTAGGAGATACTTTGCCTGATAAAAGCGCGGCAACGGCGGCGGCTCCGCTCAGTTCGGCGGCTATACCCATCTCCAGCCAGAGCCAGCGAGCCGCCTCGCGCATCTCCGCGTCCGTCACCAGCACAATATCGTCCACATGCTGCTGGATGATCTCCAGGTTGATGGCGGCGCTGCTGCGCGGGGCGAGCGTACCGGCTGTGGTCGTAATCTGTGACAATTCCACGACTTTGCCCGCTCGCACGCTTTCGTAGAGCGTCGGCGCGCCCACCGGCTCAACTCCTATTATCTTCATCCCTGGTTTGAGGCTGTGTGCGGCGCTGCTCACCCCGGCCATCAGACCGCCACCGCCGATAGCCACCAGCAGCATATCGATGTCCGGCGCATCTGCCAGGATTTCCAGGCCAAGCGTTCCCTGCCCGGCGATCACAGAGGGGTCGGCGAAAGGATGGATGTAGTTCAAACCCTCCTGCTCGGCAGCTTGCAGCGCGGCCCGATTCGCTTCGTCCCATACAGCGCCTGCGAAGATCACCTTCGCGCCCCAGCGTTCCAGCATGTGCGCTTTAACGGGAGGCGTACTCTCTGGCAGGTAAATCGTCACAGGCGCTTTCGCCAGCCACCCGGCATAGGCAACTCCCAATCCATGATTGCCGCCCGAAGCGGTGACAAGCCCACGCTGAAGCTGTTCTGGGGGAATGCTCAGGAGCTTGTTTACCGCTCCCCGCGCCTTAAACGAGCCACAAATCTGCAAGCATTCCAGCTTGAGATAGAGCGTCTGCGCCGCGCATACCGACTGCCTGACCGGCCTTGCCTCTATCATTGGCGTATGTCGAATATAGTTGCTAATACGGTTTTGTGCCGCCTGAATGTCTTGTAATGCTATCACGGATTTTTGTCCTTTGTAATTTGTATCAATTCCAAAGTTGATGACCACGCTTGAAATACGGATTTCCTGTCCTTCCGGTGGATTGTAGAGACGCGATTTATCGCGTCCGTGTGGGGCGAGTGATGCCGTGAGTGGGCGCGATCAGCGGACGCAGTCAGCGGACGCGATAAATCGCGTCCCTACAATCACTTCGGCTTAACGCCAGCAATCAGAGCGCGATTCAGGTGCAGATGCAAACAAGTTGCTTCAAAGCCCGCCTGACGAAGCCAACTAAGATGCTCTTCGAGTGAGGCTGGATAGTCTTCTTTGTGCTGGAGTTGTTGCAGGAAGTCATCTCCACTTATTCCGCTTTTGGCCTCGCTCACACGTTCCAGGCGGTTCCAGATGCTGTGGTAGAGGTCAGAGAACGGCTCAGGATCGAGCGCAATCCGATCATTTAGCAGAAAGACACCACCAGGAGGCAGGAGATTGAAAAGAGAGCGGTAGAGCTTCTGCTGATCCTCCGATGCGAGATGGTGAAGCGCCTGCACACTGAAAATGATGGAATAGGTTGCGAGAGGTAAAGCGATCTGTTCAAAATCGGCAAGATCATGATAAATCAGCCGGTACTGCTGTTCAAAAGGAGCAAGCCGCGCCCTCGCCAGGTCAATCATCGCCCGTGACGATTCTATTCCCACTACGTAAACATCGGGTCTGCGGGCAAATAGTTGAGTTTCCACCAGACCCGAACCCATGCCGAGATCAAGCAGAGCGGTTCCCGGCTTATAAAAATCGGCTATATAAGAGATCAGAATATCGACCTGCTCGGCCCTTGTAGGATTCCTTATCCCTATACGCGCTTCCTGATCCCACTCGGCGGCAAATTCGAGGTCTTGCCACTCATCTTTCATGCGAGAAAGCCCTTTCTTTATTAGAGATTAGCAATGGCGAATTTGTGGTAAGTGTGACAACCGTTGATTATTCCTACGAGGGGAAGTTTCAATTCGTCGTGTTTGTTGTCTCTTCATGCTGGATATTATACAGTATCCTAAAATGATGACAAATATGCCTATGAGTCATCCGTTTAGACGGCCAGCCGTCTTGGGCGAACTGCCGCGCCCGCTACTCCTCGCCCCAATTGCAAAAGGTCGGAGTTACTTTTCCGAAGAATGTTAAAGCTGCCGTTGATATCGGCATGAATGACCGTTCCATCACTGGCGCGGTACCAACTGCGAGCAATGCGTGTGCCTGAGAATGCCGGTTTCTCAGTCCGATTTGCTTGATATGTGGGAAGAGCGTCGCTATCCAGAAAGCTTGCTTTGCTCGTATAACTCTCCTCCTGAATGACCACCTTGATCCCGACCAATTGAGCCTTGTAGGTCAACTGGTCAATGAAACGAGCATGGGGAAGCTGCACAAATTGCTGGTTGTTTTTCCGGCCCATGTTCGCTTTCTGCTTCCAGAGCGGATTTTTGCCAATGACCAGCATACCGATCCCCTCGCTCACCAACAGATCAATGATCCGACGGCTGGCCGTGTGCAGATAGCTGTCTACACGGCGATTGCGCTTCGTCGTCACGCGATCCAGATGGCGCGAGGTGAACCGATTCTCATGGCTCAGGCGTCTTTGATGTTGAGCGCGTCGCTTGTTGTAATGCTGATTGACGCTTTTGATGGGTTTGCCGTTCACCAATCGGGGAACAAATCCCGGCTTGTTGCTGGTGAGAGCGGCTAGCACATTGACTCCCAGATCAACCGCAGCCGCCAACGTGCTGTCAACCACCGCTGATTTTTCCTCCTGCTCATAGACGACTTCCACCATGTATCCATCCAGACGTGGGACTATTCTCACTTGAGCAATCTTCTCCCAATCGGTGATCCTGGTGGCTATTTCGATGGGGAGTCCTGATGGGATGAGCCTGCCCGTTTGGTGAAAGGCCCGCTTGCCGAGAGCTTGTTTGTCATAGATGAGGATGTTGCGTCCTCTTTCCTTGTCTTTATATCCAGGCAGTTTCGGGCGTCCG
>DASTKD010000189.1:0-5598 GCA_035716135.1 Ktedonobacteraceae bacterium | reverse complement strand
GATAGCGGCTGGCAGTGGCTCGTAATCGACTTCGATCAGGTCACGCGCGTCGCGCGCCACATAGCGATCATCCGCGATAACAACGGCGACGGGATCGCCATAGAAGCGCACCTTGCCACTGGCGAGGGGGCCATGCAGGCCCATACCGTTGGCGATTTCTCCTAGAGGGACGGCAATAGCTACGGTGCCAATGTCGCTAAAATCTTCAGCGGTGTAGACGGCTTTGACGCCGGGATGTTTCTTCGCTGCTTCGGTGTTGATGCTGTTGATGCGGGCGTGTCCGTAGGGACTGCGCAGGATCGCCATATGCAGCATACCTGACAGTTTGACATCATCAACGTAGGTCGCCTGACCGGTAATCAATCGGGGATCTTCACGCCGCTTGATCGGCGTGCCAATTGAGGCTGCTATACCCATAGTTCAGCTTACCTTTCTCAACGCGCTTGAACGGAATCGCGTCTGCGTCCCGTCACAGTGCTTTGTCCCGCGTACTATTCGCCTGCTCCGACCGGCTCTGTAGCGCTGGTTCGCATCTGCTCTGCGGCAAACTGCACGGCGCGTACAATATTCTGGTAGCCAGTGCAGCGGCAGATGTTGCCTTCGAGGGCTTTGCGAATTTCAGCTTCAGACGGGTTGGGGTTGTTCTTCAGCAGTTGAGCGGAGGCCATAATCATGCCGGGCGTGCAGAAGCCGCATTGCAGGCCGTGTTTCTCCCAGAAGCCTTCCTGAAGGGGGTGCAGGGTGCCTTCGGTCGCCATGCCTTCAATGGTGGTGACGCTGCCTCCATCGGCCTGCACTGCCAGGACGGTGCAAGATTTGACGGCTTCGCCATTGAGGTGAACAACGCACGCGCCGCACTGCGAGGTATCGCAGCCAATGTGGGTTCCGGTGAGGTCTAATTCCTCGCGTAAATAGTGTACCAGCAACATTCGTGGTTCGACATGTGAATGGTGTTGCTCGCCATTCACCGTTACGGTGATTTCGCGCTTCATCGTCAAAATGGTACCACCTTCCTTAAAATGTATGCAAACATCGTCGTTTCTGTACCGTACCATCTCTACAGGTATGCTTCAGGAACCTTGCGCCCTGCAAAGACCTAACAGCACATCGCGCCGCTTGCGCGGTGTAAGTCCCTCTACATGCCTCCTTCTTTACTACTGTGAAATAATGTGTACCGAACTTACCCTGAGTGTCATCCTGTGGTAGGCCTTGATGACTCGACGCCACAGGAAAACGGAGAAGGGTAATGCTATTGTACCCCCAGAGAAAAGAATCTGTAAACTACCTGAACGAATCAAGAAACAGGAATAGGACAACTGATCAATGGCGCTTGCCTGCCCGTCACGAACAAGGGTCCTGAGGTGTGATAACGTTCATTAGATAGATACGTCTGGTAGATACACCTGGATGCTCTATTTGGATAGGCACAGCTTTTTGGGCTACCTCACTCCCGGTGAACGCTGACCCCTTACAAAAGGTAAGGTAACGAAGTTAGCGTATCATACGCAAACAGCCATGTCAATTGCGCTGAGAATGAGTTTGTCAGGATCAGCTTACTATCGCTTCCGTTCGCGCACAAAGAGGACGCAGATGGCCGCGACAACCAGGAAGATGGCGGCGACCGTAAAGACCAGCCGGTAGCCCAGTTCCGTCTGCCCGAAATGACTTGCGACATTGATGATGAGGCTGCCCAGCAGTGGCGCAAGAATTGCCGGTAGCGTCACGGATGAATCCCACAGCCCCAGGTCCTTCCCTGCGTGTTCTAATGAAGGCAGCGCGTCGATGGACAAGGCCCAGTCCACGCTCATGTAAACGCCATAGCCCAGTCCGAACAGAATTCCTAGCGGCCAGAGCCAGACCGACAGGCTGCTGGGAAAGATGACGAAGGCCACAGCGGTTATGCTCATGCTGATGGTCGCAGCGCTCACAAGCGGCGCGCGCCGGGGTAGGCGGTCTGAGAATATCCCGGACAGGATGCCGCTGACGACGCCTCCACCGAGCGATAAGACAGCGACGATCGCCGTCACCTCTATGAAATTGGAGAGGTGCTGCACGCGCGCAAAATAGTATTCGATGAAGGTCATAAACAGGGCCAGTCCCATCATGATAGAAGAGCGCGTGAGGAAGACGACGGTGAAGTTGTACGAATGCCAGGGTTCTACCCAGTTGCGCTTGAACCAGCGTGTGAAACGGTGCTTGACGTGTTCTTTCTCCTGGGGATAAGCATGTTCTCGTGGCTTCAAAGGCACTTCATGCACACCTAGCAATGTGATGAGGAGGCCAGCCAGTACCACCGCAGCCGCGATCAGGTAAAAGATACCGACATGCGAGCGGATGACATTCTGGTTCAAGTTATGCCGGGTAATGCCGGAGAGCAGACCCGCCGCCAGCCCCAGACCCGCCACGTTGCCCAGGATCGTCATTGCTCCCACGAAACCGGAAGCCTCGCCTCGCCTCGCCTCCGGCACGCGGTCCGGTACGAGGCTTTGATAGGCCGAGTTCACAATGTTGTTGCCGATATGCAAGATCGAAAGCCCCACCAGAAATATTACGATTGTGCCGGACGAAACTAAAAACGGGGTACTTGCAAGCAGCAACAGTCCGCCCAGAGCAATGTAAGGGCGGCGGCGTCCAAACCTGCTGGTCGTGCGGTCCGAGAACCTGCCGATCAGTGGCGGCATGAGCAACGACACGACCGATGCGGCGGCTGTGAGCCAGGCGAGGAACGTTGCCTGCTCCACACTGCCGACCCCGCCGCCGCTTACAAAGAGCAAAACCTGGGTGGGAATGACGATAGGTACCAGTGCCGCATATTGCGTATTGATGGAAAACCATAAGACGTTTAACGTCAATTCCTGGCGAATCGAGCGGAGCTTCCCTTGCAAATTCCTACACCTTGCCCTTTCTGTCAAATAGACCTGGAAAATTCTCTATAGATATTGTACAATATACACTAACTCTACCATATCAACTATCAAGGAGGCAGTATGCATCGTAGATCGCCCGCTATTCATCCAGGGTTAATGACAGACCTGTATCACCCGGACTCGGCCTTCGTATCCTGGCGCGCGGGGCGCAATGGCATAACGACCTTTGATCTTTACACGCGCGTAGCCCCCTTTGGCGGTACATATTTGCTGGTGGCGGGTGTCGAGAATGCGCTGGATTTTGCCCAGAACTTCCATTATACACCCGAAGACCTGCGCTTCCTGGCGCAAATTCGTGATTACGATTCCGCCTTTCTGGATGAACTGGCTCAATTGCGTTTTACGGGCGAGATTCTGGCATTCCCCGAAGGGTCGATTGCCTTTCCTAACGAGCCGATATTGCGTGTCACCGCGCCATTCCGCGAAGCGCTCCTGTTAGAAGCGGGCTTGCTCAGCTCCGTCAACCTGTCTACTCTGATTGCCACTAAAGCTTCGCGTATCGTTTATGCTGCCGAGCAGGGAGGCGTCAAGCGGCGCGTGGCGGAATTTGCCTTTCGCCGCGCCCAGGAGCCGCTCACCGTCGCGCGCGCGGCCTATATCGGCGGATGCGCCAGCACTTCCCTGTTAAATGCGGCCTATGAGTACCGCCTTCCCGCCACAGGTACCGTTCCACATGCCTTAATTGAACTCTTCCCCACCGAAAAAGAGGCATTTGAGGCTATCGCGGATGCCTACAACCGTTATACCCTGCTGCTCGATACCTATGATCCGCGCCAGGCCATACAGACCGCCATCGAGGTAGCGCAGCGTTCGCAAGAATCGCTCGGTCATACGCTGGCGGCGGTGCGCCTGGATAGTGGTGATATTGTGGCGGATAGCATTTATATACGCGAGCAACTGGATAAGGCAGATATGCGCCAGGTGCGTATACTTGCCAGCAGCGATCTGGATGAGTGGAAAATCGACGCGCTGCTAAAAGCGGGCGCGGCTATCGATTCGTTTGGCGTCGGTACCGCTCTGGGCAGCGGCGCGGGGTCGGCTGAACGGGGCATCGATGGCGGCGCGCTTGGTGCGGTCTACAAAGAAGTGTGGCATGTGGATGAAGCGGGCAACGAGTTCCCGAAAGTCAAGATCGCAGGTGTGAAATCGACCTGGCCGGGAAAAAAGGAAGTGTATCGTCACCCTGCCTGGAGTGAAGATATTGTGCAACTGGGCCAGGAACCGCGCCCTGATAGCTACCATCGTATGCTGCGCCCTGTTATGCGCAACGGCGAGATGATCCCTGGCAGCCTGCCGCCGCTCTCGGAGATACGCGAACTGGCGCAACAGAACTTGCAAGCTTTGCCAGCACGCTATCACGCGCTGACCCCTGACGAAGCGTACCCGGTGCGCTTTAGTGAAGCCTTGCAAGCATTGCGCAAGCAGGCCATACAATCGCTGGGATCGGTTCTCGAATAATTGTAGCCCGAGTATAAATCACAGAAAGGGTGCCAACTTGTCCGAAATCCTCAAGCATACACGCAGTATTTGTTCGACCTGTGGCGAGATCGTTCCCGCAAGCTATGAAGTGCGAGATAATGAGCAGATCTTTTTTACACGCAGGTGTCCCGCGCACGGGGTCGTCGATACTGACCTGGGGTATCACGCCGCTTTTTATCGTAAGTCGTTTGATGTTGAGAAAATCATGCTGGCACGCTACGGGGATGGTGGCGATACGGATATTTCCAGAGGGCTTTCACCTTTTCCGTTGCGCAAACCGGCGGGACTGGCAATTCTGGAAGTGACGGAGCGCTGTAACCTCACCTGTCCCATGTGCTATGCCTATTCCAGCCCATCGGAGCGTGATTACACACTCGCAGAGATCGAAACGCGCCTCGATCAATTGATCGCCGTCGAGGGCAAAGGCATCTCGCTACAAATTTCCGGTGGTGAGCCTTCGGTACGCAAGGACCTGGATGTTATCGCGGGGATGGTCAAACGCAAAGGATTTGGGCAGCTTGAGATGGTGAGCAATGGCATTCGCCTGGCCCGCGAACCCGATTTTGCTGAAAAACTCGTCAAATGGGGGTTTACCTCGGTCTACCTGCAATTCGACAGCACGCGCCCGGCAGATATTGAGAAATTGCGCGGCGAGGATTTGTGGGAGGTGCGCGTCAAGGCTGTCGCGGCTCTGGAGCGTGTCAAACTGCCCTCAACGCTGGCCGTTTCGCTCTATGACGGATTGAATAGCGACCAGATACAGCAGGTGGTTCACTTCGCCTGGCAGCATCCTGACACCGTGTGCGCCATCGCGTTTCAGGCAGCTACCCCTTTCGGACGGTTTGAGGTTAAAAACAATGACGAACATGCCAACGGCGGCAGTAACGGCCATACTGCGCAGGTAGCGCGCCCGCCGTGCAAATTACGGATGCCCGAAATACTCAAACTGATCGAGGAACAGACAGGTTATTCGCAAGACCTGTTCTTCCCTGTGGGTGAAGGTTCGCCTCTGTGCAACGCCTTCTCGCTGCTCAAATACACGAAAGAGGGCTACAAGCCCATCGCTCCCAATTTTACTCTCAAGGAGTTCATGGATGTGATGGGGCCGCGTCCCAATATGACGCTGCGAATGCTCACACGCGGGCGAGCGGCCATCCTGCCGCAGATTGTCTCCAACATCGGCGGCAGCCTC
>DASTKD010000188.1:0-3498 GCA_035716135.1 Ktedonobacteraceae bacterium | reverse complement strand
ATCATCGCGTATAGTAGGGCCAGCCCTTGCGGCTGGCCTGGGGCGGTGGCTGGCGGTGGGTGGCTGCCTGGGGACGGGTGGCTGGCCTGGGACGTGCGGCTGACCTGGGCGGTGGTTGGCCCAAAGGCTGCGCGGGAAGAGATCATCCCAGATACGTCGCTTCCCACAATCCCGCATCTCCGGCCTCGCGGTGCGCCAGTCGGCTGATCTCTGACCAGGAGATGACGAGGCTGTTGTAGGCCAGCGCCTCCTGTGACCAGCCCTTGCGCTCACAGAGCGTGTAGAGGCGATAGGCCAGGTCGCGGGCAATCTCCCCGCGTGGGCCCGCCAGCCGCAGGACATCGCCCGCGCCAACCTCGCCTTTCTGATTCAGCGCCGCGATCATGCGCTGCGTCACCTCCCAGACCGTCAGGTGCGAGGAGCGGGGATTCCAGCTTGCGGGCAGTTCCTCGCGGCGCACAAGGCGCACCTTGCCGCCGTGTGCCTGCACCAGCCCGGCATCGACCATGCCCTGCACGCTCGTGTTCTTCGCCTTCGAGAGCGTCTCGGCCATGCCGTATTCGCCCTCGTTCATGGCGTACTGCTCGAACCAGGCAACGGCCCAGCGCGTCTCGCCATCGTACTCGCCCTCCTGCTCGGCCAGCGCCTCATCCAGCGCACGATTGATCAACTGCAACGCCGTGCGCACACCCAGGCGCGTGCCATCCGACTCGACCACCTTGCTGTAGCGCGAGTAGATCGCCATACCGGGGCCGATGCTCGCCTGCGCCAGGTCCACCGGCGCGATGCTGCCATGTTGAAGCTTCTTCAGCGCGGCAGGCAGTTCCGCCTTGAGTGCGGTGAGGAACTGGCGGCGCGACGCCACCGGCGCATGTTCCGGGCGCGGGCGACAGACAAGGACGATGGACGAGGCCAGAGCATTGGTTCCTTGTCCAATGCTGCGATTGAGCATCTCCGTGCGCATCGGCCAGGTTCCGGTAATGGCAAAACCGGCGCGAATCAACCCTTCCAGCATGGTTTCCCAGCCGGTCGAAGCGATGCTTTTTGCGCCAATGCCGTTAGCGCTTTCTTCATCTTCACCCTCGCCATCTGTCTCCGACTCGGCCTGTTTGAAGGCGTAGTAGACGGACAGGGGATATGCTGGATGCTGCGCTTTGCGCATGCGCTCAAATGCCCGCCCTAACCCTGTTTCAAAGAACTGCTGCGCCTCGCTCTTATTGCCGTTAAAGCGGTACGGCGTCGCCACCAGTTCCTGCGCTTTTGGCACCAGCATCGTTCTGAACAGGTCGGGGTAGAGGGTGCCAAGCGAGCGACGCAGCCAGACATAGAAGAAATCCGCGAGATCAGCGTAGCCGATATTGTCATAATACGGCGGATCAGTCGAGATCATAGGCTGCACCACGCCATTGATAGCTGTGGCTGCATCACGCTGTTGCGCTATCCCCTTTGTTTGAGCGGGTGATAGTTCAATGACCTCAGCTACCCAATCGATTGTTCCCTGAAAATTACCGGTAGAATCGCTCAGGGGATTTGCTTCAGCAAAATCCCATACCATCGGGATCGCTTGCCGTGCAAATGTGTTGCGTGTGCTATCTCTTGTTACATCCCAGGAACAAATACTTGAGTTGCGGTCTGCTAATCTATCGACAGCAATCCCCAGATATGTCGCTACCATGTCAGCATAGGCCGTTGCCCCTATACCACTATCATTGAGCGGGATGCCATCATCGGGCAAGCCAGCTTCGCGTGCATCTGTCAGCACATGTTCTCTGGCTTCCATCACAAGATTGCTGAAGGTGGTTAGCGCGACAAGCTGACGGGAGGTAAAAGCATCGCCCCAGGTATACATACCATACATAGGTAGGCGATCAACATCATGACTAGGAGTGGTTACTAACTCTTCTGGTTTCCATTTCGGCTTTGTGCCAAGTGCTATCTTTTCATGTTCCTTCGATGGTGCAAGGTAAGCACGCCCACCGTGTCTTTCGGCAACTATCGCTAAGGAAATACATTTCATCCGCCCTGCTTGCGCTTCACTACGTACATAATTGAGGGGAACCGGCGTGCCACAGGCGATGCAAACAGCGCCGCGCCGGTTCACGGTGCCATCCTGTGGCTTGCCCTTGCCTGTTTTCACGACAAAATTGATGGCGGGAGGCGTGACGCTGCGATCGATCTCTGGTTCAACCCATGCCTCTTTGCCCTTCTTTTTGGAGAGGTAGAATGAGCGCACCAGGGGCATACATACGCCGCAGGCGGGATTGGGACATTGCACAGTATGCGTCCACAGCCAGGCTATCACGGTTGCTTCGCCGCCGCCGTATTCATGGGGCAGCGGCACGTGCGGGTAGAGATGGCCGATGCGCCGCGCTGCTTCGTCGCGCATCCACTTGCCATAGTAGCGGATATCATCGGCAAGTCCCCGCGCTCCGTGCCAGTCGCCTCCCATCAGCCTTTGCCGCGCCTGTGGGTTCGCGGGAGGATGCCCGGCAAACTTCGGCGGAATCTCGATCAGCGCCTTGTTGATGAGGACGGCCACCGGGTTGAGGTCGCTGGCGTGGGCTTCCAGGCCCAGGCGCTGCGCTTCCAACGGAATGGAGCCGCCGCCCGCGAAGGGATCGAGCACCGGCGGCGGATTGCCGCCAGTCGATTTCAAAATCTCGGCTCGCGCCATGCGTAAGACATCTTCGTTCGTGGAGTTTTCCCAGAGTACCAGTTGTTCTATCAGCTTGAAGAGTCGCTCGCGTTCGGCCTCCTGTTCCTGCCCGGTGGGAAACTGCTCAGGATGGGCCGAGGGGTCATCGACGAGCGAGGCAAAGAGGACAGCGCGGCAAGCGGCCAGAGGACGGCGCGCCCACCACAGGTGCAGCGTCGAGGGATGCCCGTGCCGGATAGATTTCTCGCGGGCTGAGGCGGCGTTGATGGCGTTGAGCGGCAGGGCGACCTCAATCAATTTGGTGCGATAGGATGGATGTATGGTCATACAGGGATAGCTCCTCTGGATACTAATTTTTTTAGCTCATAATTGACGCTGGTTGCGCCAAAGTCTGGTTCGCGCCCAAATGGCCGGGTGATGTAGTAGGTGGTGGTGGTCTCGCCATCGATCAGGACGATGGCGAGAATGAAGTCGTCGGGTTTGTTGAGCGCGGTCAGGATCTCGTTGCGCGTGACGGTGACAGCGGTGGCATCTGTGACGCGGCCTTTGACTTCGATGAAACGCAGTTTGCCGGTGCCGGGAATGGAGGATTCGATGTCGTAGCCGCACTTCTGGGCGCTCACATCGCGTGGAACATAGCCCAGGGCGCGTTCGGCCTGCATGACGGCCTCCATTGCCAGTCGCTCGACGCGGGCCGTTTCGTGTGCATACAGATCGCTGGCTGGCGCGGCGACATCCATCAGGCGCGCCAGCAATGCCTGCGGGACGATGAGGGCGCAGCCGATGACGACCGGCGGCAGCGGGGAGAGCTGGCGCTCCTGTTCCAGTTCAGCGACACGGCG
>DASTKD010000187.1:0-5927 GCA_035716135.1 Ktedonobacteraceae bacterium | reverse complement strand
CTGCAAGACCGTCACTACCTCAGAAAGCTTGAAGAGGTTGAGGCAGCTTTAGGATAATATCCTGTCTTATGGATATTCCCGCCAGATCGGCCTCGTCAAACAGGTTGGTCCACCCTCGGCTTTGAGCGAAATCTCGTTGCCGCGATAGGTCATTACCTCGCAACCGGCGTCCTCCATCAGGCGCTTTGTAATGGGATTGCCCTCCAGCATCAGGCATTGGCGGGGGGCCAGCGCCAGCACGTTAGTCGCCATCGTGTCGTATTCCGACGCGGGAATCTCGATCAGCGTGAAATCGCGCCTGCGTAATTCCTGCCAGAATGGCACAGCCATTAAGGGTGGGTGGACGACGGCGGTGCGATAATCGATGATGCTTATCAGCGAAAGCAGGTGCAGGCACGCCTCCGGACCAGTGTAGTATGGTAGCTCAACTCCAATCACTTTGACGCCAATGGAAGCCAGCGTATCGTGCAATTGGCGCAATGCTTCAGCGTTGGTGCGAAAACCCAGCCCGACGGCCAGCGTATTGTGATCGATCCACAGCAGATCGCCGCCCTCGGCGCGTGCTTCTCCGTGCAGGGTTGCCAGAATGGGAACGCCCAGTTTCTCATAGGCGCGCGCCATAGCAGCCTCTTCGCCGCGCCGTTTCTCTTTGCCCATGCTCAAAATAATAGCCCCGGCATCAGTGACGAGCGAAGGGTCGAAGGCGAAGATAGCGTCAGCATGATCGGGCAGGTATTCGTCATGGTAGACTACCTCCGCGCCGCTCTTGCGTAGCATATCGGTCAGGGCATCATGCTCCTGTTGCGCGATTGACAGATTGGGGCGTCCCGCGTAATGCCATTCCTGTGGATCGGCAGAGCCAAAGGCTGCGTCGGGACGTTTCACAAGCACGGTGCGCAGCGGCGATACCATATCCTGGCAGCCGTATCGTCTGGTCATAGATAAAACCCCTCCGAGTGGTAGAACATCTTTGAAGATGAGTATAGCATATACAACCTGAAACTTTTTTTCCAGTTTGCCAGTGCTAGAGGTAGAGTTTCTATCAAGCTTATCTGCCCCTAATCAACATGAACAACCAAAGTCGGCAATGTCATTCTGAGCGCAGCGAAGAATCCCTGCGTGGCGAGGAAGATTCTTCGCTGCGCTCAGAATGACAGGCCAAGACCGATCTTGTTCCTTAATACCATGATCGGAGAAGGAGTTATCGTATGCGTAAAACAAGAGCGTGCCTGGTAATCAATCCCAAAGATGGGCAAAATATGGCAAAATTGACCGCTATTCTGGCCGTTTTAGCGGCGGCAGGTTGGGAGACCGATATAGCTCTCAAGGAGTATGGCGGCCATACGATGGAACTGGCAACTGAAGCTGCTAAAAAGGGTTATGATGTCGTGATCGCGTATGGCGGCGATGGCACACTCAACCAGGTCGTCAATGGCGCGATGAACGGCAAATCCCAGAAAAGTATGGTTGGCCTCATCCCCGGTGGCACCGCCAATGTATGGGCGAACGAGGTAGGCATTCCTGCTGACCCGGTGAAAGCGGCGCTCACGCTCGTGAGCAGCGAAGATCGCCGGGTTGATATAGGGCGCGTCGAAGTCAAATCGCTCGCGTTTCTGCCAGTGACACAGAGACGTGGTGAGCAAGTCTCAGGCGAGAGTACTTCTGATGAAAGGGCGCAGATGAGAAAAGTAAAACCATCTGCTAAAGCTCGCCATAATTTTATATTGATGGCCGGGCTGGGTGTTGATGCTGCGATTATGAGCGAGGTCAATAAATCGCTGAAAGAGCGCATCGGGGTGGCTGCCGTTGGTCTGGTCGCCGCCGAAAAGCTGCCCGGACAACATACCTTCCCACTTGAGCTATGCATCACCGAGCAAGATAGTAGCATCAAGAAAAACTGGCAGGGCAACGCTATACAGGTCGTCATTGGCAATACGCGCCACTATGCCGATGTGGTGGAAATGACGCCTGATGCTTACATTGATGATGGGCTGCTCGATGTCTGTGTGATTACGGCTGGCGAACCGCTCTCGACCCTGGGCCAGATTTCATCGCTGCTGTTCCACCGCAAGCCTGACAATCAGAGCAGCGAGTTTTTCCGGGGGGCGCATATCACGCTTCGCGCGCCCGCCTCGATTGACTTGCAACTGGATGGGAGCGCTGTGAAGCTGAACGATTATCTGAGTAAGGCAGATCGCCGGGAATTGCAACACGCCCAGGACAAAGATCATGTAATGGTCACATACGAGCTTGACGCATTGCCTCGCGCCCTGGATGTTGCCTTTCCGCCCACCTATAATAATACCCTTTTTGAGAGAGCGAGCGACTACATAACGCCGCTACATGCAGAGCAAGCGACGCCAACCGCTATCCACGAGGAGCCTGCTCAACAAAATGGCACAGGCGACCCTAACGAGCAGCAACCATCAGAGCAAGTAGCGGCGCTGCTCGAAAAAGGACGCAAAGTGACATTCGTGGGGATGGGAACGCTTTCCGAAAAGAAACACAGGTACATTGTAGCGGGCAATACCACAAAGGCTGCCACGGGCGAGGTTAAACCCGTTGCTGTCCTTATTGATAAGGATACGGGGCTGTTCAAAAGGACGGGCGAGATGACAGGTGTTGCCGATATGCTAAGAGTGCAGGAAGGCGCGGAGGTCGTGGTCGAGGGCAAGAAGAGTAAGCGCGGCGTTATCCATGCTACGCGCGTGGTACTGTAAAAGCGCCTGGTATGGAAGATCGACGAAGTTTCTACCGGCTACCAGGCGCAAAGTCAGGACGAGGAAGATAGTATCAGGATGCCGGGAGAGGAGCATCCTCGTCCTGACTGATGTATTAGCTAAAAGTATTCAACGATGCTCTCCGGTTTCAGGCGCAACGTGACACGCTGCTCTCTGGAAAACTGGGTTTCCATCTGCTTCTTTGCCTTTTCCTCACCGTGATAGCGGGCAGACAGGCGATAGATGTCGCGCTGGCTGATCTGCGAATCATCGATCATTTCAACGCGCCCTTTGATGGTCAGGTAGTTGTAGTTATCCTCGAAGCACACGGAAATCCGTGGATCGCGGCGCATGTTGCGTTCTTTGAGGCGTCCGGCTTTTGTATTCATCAAGATGGTACCATCGTTCTCCAACAGGTACCACATAGTGGTTAATTGTGGTGTGCCATCCTTGTTAAGTGTAGCAAGCACCGCGAAACGCTTTTCGCGCAGGAACGCGCGTGCCTTTTCTGAAAGTTCCGTAGTCATTGGTTATTCTCTCCTCATGTTATATATTCTCTTGCCGCCTGTGGCAGCTGATGTAAGAATGAGTCTATGAATTGTTGGCCTGAAGCGAACAATCCATAGACTCGTCCTGCTCTTTTTGCGGACCGCGAAGCGGCGGACATTCTGAGCATTATGTTTAATGTAGCGCGGGGATGACGGTTTCGCCATAGGCGCGGATAAACTCGCTCTGGTTGCGTCCCACGTTATGCACATGCACTTCGTTAAAGCCCAGATCGAGGAATGCCTGGATGTGCTGGCGATGCTCGTCCAGATTGGTCGAGATGAAGACGCGCCCCTTGAAATCTTCCGGGCGCACCATCTGGGCGAATCCGGCGAAATCCTCTGGCGAGCGAATATCCTGTTTGGGCGCTTTGATGCCGCCGTTGGGCCACTCTTTCATGGCCTGCGCCACGCATTCTTCGTGCGTTGCTCCCCAGGACACATGGAGTTGCAGCAGTTTGGGCATGGTTGCCGGGTCTTTGCCCGCCTCGCGCGCCCCTTTCTCGAAGCTCTCAATCAGCATTTTGAGCTTTTCATGCGGCGCGGCAGGCGTTATCAGGCCGTTGCACATACGCCCGGCGGTCTCGGCGGTTTTAGGGCCGGAGGCGGCTATATAAATGGGACAGGGGTTTTCCGGGCGCGTATACAGGCGCGCGCTCTCCATCTTGATGTGCTTGCCGGAGTAGCGCGTCTTCTTGCCGGTAAAAAGCTGTTTGATAACCTCGATAGACTCTACCATACGTTCGAGGCGCACCGGCGCTTCGGGCCATTCACCGCCGACGATATGCTCGTTGAGCGCTTCGCCCGTGCCGATGCCCAGCCAGAAACGACCGGGATACATGGCTGCCAGGGTGGCGGCGGACTGCGCGATGATGGCCGGGTGGTAACGATACGAGGCGCATGTTACGCCGGGGCCGAAGGTGACGCGCTGAGTTGCCATGCCGAGCGCGCCCATCCAGGGCCATACCTGCGGGCTTTGCCCCTGCTGCGGGACCCAGGGATGAAAATGGTCGGCAGCCATGACGCCGCCGAAGCCCGCCTCTTCAGCTTCCTGGCACCAGCGAATCAACTCCGTCGGGCCAAATTGTTCCAGAGCTGCGGAATAACCAAGTACTGGCATAAATATCCTCTCCTTTTATAGATAAACTG
Organism: Ktedonobacteraceae bacterium; assembly: GCA_035716135.1. Taxonomy (GTDB): domain Bacteria; phylum Chloroflexota; class Ktedonobacteria; order Ktedonobacterales; family Ktedonobacteraceae; genus CF-113. The sequence continues at coordinate 1,513 of DASTKD010000187.1, read as the reverse complement.
GACGAGACACAGGGGCTTTATCGCGTCACACGAGAACCCCTGTGGCTGCTCTTTCTAGCTCTTGCACATCTTCGATGGTATCAATATCCAGCGACAGGCCGCGACTGGCATAGAGATTGCTGCTCAGGTCGCGTCGCCGGGCCGCGCCCAGGTGTCGTTCCAGGCTGTTGACGCCGAACAGATACGGGATCACCAGAGGCGGTCGCGCCAGCATTGCATTGGTTCCTGTTCCATCCAGCGAGGGCGCGAGTACCACATCAAAGCGCGTAGAACGTTCAACCAGTACATCGATGTCATCGGGAGTGAGCAGGGGGAGATCGGCGGAGATTGTTAAAAGCGCGTCCGCGCCTTCTCTCAACTCGCGCAAAGCTGCCATATATAGCGCGGGATTATGTCCGCTGCGCTCCTCAAATAACGCCCTGGCTCCCCAGATACGCGCTTTCTCCAGCACGCGCATGTCGGGACTGATGACGCTCACAAGCTCAAATTCCTGGCTGGCACATAGTGTTTGCACGACATGTCGCAACATATCCAACGCCAGCGTTTCGCGCTGGTGTTGTGTGAGATGCGGCGCGAGACGGCTCTTGGCCTCGCTCAAGGATTTGACAGGAATAATGGCCCGGTAGGTTATGCCTTCCATATTGCTCATGTTAATACTCTATGCCTGCGGCATCCAGGACTTTACACGCCAGGGCAGCTTTGCTGGTTGCATCGCGCATAATCGTATTGGTAACGATGGCCGGAATGCCGAGGTCCTCGACCCGTTCCAGCAAGGGCGCGTCCTGTTCGTCAATCACCATCACATCCAGGAAATCGCGGTAATGGCGAGCCACGCCCACCGCCGAAACCTCCATGCCCAGCCCGCTCATCAGTTTATCGGCTGGCCCCTTGATGGGCGCGCCGCCCACTATGGGACTGACCGCGACCACCATGCCGCTTGCCTCGTGCAATATATCGTGAATGCCCGGCACGGCTAAAATGCTACCAATGCTGACGATGGGATTGCTGGGCGCGAGCAGAATGGCTTCAGCGTCTTTAAGCGCGTCGAGTACTCCCGGCGCTGGCTTCGCCTCGTTCGCGCCCACAAATACCACGTCTTGCACTTCATCAGAACAGTGTCGTTTGACCATGTATTCCTGAAAATGCAGCAAACCAGCCGGGGTCTGAATATGCGTCTGCACAGGTTGGTCACTCATCGGCAAGATGCGCAAATGCAGCCCAAAATGCTGGCGCAGTTCATCCGTGACTTCGCTGAGCGTCTTGCCTTCGCGCAGCAATTTTGTGCGGTAAATATGTGTGGCAAGGTCTCGATCACCCAGCATGAACCAGTCTTCGTTGCCATAAGCGGTCAATTGCTGCATGGTATTGTACGTGTCATTGAGCAGTCCCCAACCATGCGCCTCGTCAACCGCGCCGGACAGCGTATACATGATAATATCCAGGTCGGGCGAGACATGCAGCCCGTAAAAATCGCGGTCATCGCCGGTATTGACTATGACCGCCAGGCGTTCCT
>DASTKD010000186.1:0-2637 GCA_035716135.1 Ktedonobacteraceae bacterium | reverse complement strand
TCCCGCCCGGCAGCACGCAGATTCTTCGCTGCGCTCAGAATGACAGGTGAAACCGGCTCGCTTCAAAAACCCTTCCAGTGAAAGGCGCATGCACCCTGAGGACGGTCACACCTTCACACAACCCATTGAATCAAGGGACCGCCTTAACCAAAAGAAATTACAATGCGTTTTTGGACGTAGAAAGTGACGGATTTTTTGTATGGCCGATGTTAGAGCATTGCGGGGGATACGGTACAATGATGAGGTGGTGAGCGACCTGGCAGAGGTTGTGACGCCTCCGTATGATGTTATTTCAAAAGAGGCGCAGGCGAAGTATTATGCTCGCAATCCGTATAATGTTATTCGCCTTGAATTGGGCGAGGAGCAGGTGGGCGACAATACGCTTAATAACCGTTATACGCGTGCGGCGGCTGCGCTGGCCGAATGGCGACTGCAAGGTGTTCTGCGCCAGGATGCTTTGCCTGGCTATTACCTGTATCAGCAGGTGTTTAGCCAGAACGGTCAGCAGTATACGCGCACCAGTTTGTTGGCGCGGGTGCGCCTGGAGCCGTGGAGTAGCAAGGTGGTGTTGCCACATGAGCATACGATGTCGAAGCCCAAGGATGATCGCTTGAAGCTGTTGCGAGCTTGCGCCACCAATCTCAGCCCGATTATGAGCTTGTATGATGATCCGCAGGGGCGTATACGCCGCTTGCTCGGTGCGTATGCCGACAAGGCGGAGGTGCAAATTACCGATGAGGTGGGCGAGGGACACCGCTTGCAGCATATTACTGATCCCGCGCAAATTGACCTTATCCAGAATTTCTTTGCCGAGCGTCAACTGTATATCGCGGATGGTCATCACCGCTACGAGACGGCGTTGAACTACCGTGAGGAGATACGGGAACAACGACGCCAGTTGCATGTCGATGATGCCGTTCAATTTGTATTGATGGCCTTAGTTGACGTAGATGATCCCGGTCTCCTCGTCTTACCGACGCATCGCTTGCTATCTGGTCTGCCGACTACTGCTTTGCGTGCGCTTTCGACAGAGCAACTCGCTCGCTATTTTACAGTGAGTGAGTTGGGCAGTGGGGCAACCAGCGATGCGTTGCTGGCCCAAATGGCCCAGGCAGGTACGACCGAAGCAGCACTGGTGCTGAGTACCGGAGAACAGAACTGGCTGTTGCGTTTGAATGAGCAGGGCAGGAGGCGTATGGCGGAGAGCGGACATTCCGCGGCCTGGAACGAGCTGGATGTGGCCGTTGCGCATACGCTGATCCTGGAGGCATTGCTGGGCATACAGACGGAAGATGTCACGGCGGGAAGCTATCTGCGCTACACGCGTGATGCGCAACAGGCTGTGCAGGCGGTACAAACGGGCGAGGCGCAGGCGGCATTGCTGCTAAATGCTACCCGCGTGCGACAGATTCGCGATGTATCGCAAGCTGATGACCGTATGCCGCAGAAGTCAACGTACTTTTATCCGAAATTGATTACCGGTCTTGTAATGAATCCGTTGTGGTAGGAGTTTTTGATGATTATCATCGTTGGAGCGGGATTGGCCGGATTGACCTGTGCGAAAGAACTCGTCGCGGCGGGTCAGCAGGTGCTGGTGTTAGAGGCGTCAGATGCCGTTGGGGGGCGCGTGCGCACGGATATCACTGCTGAGGGCTATCGCCTGGATCGCGGTTTCCAGGTCTTGTTCAGCGCGTACCCTGCTGTTAAGCGTCATCTGCGACTTGATGATCTCAAGCCCCGACGCTTTGACCCCGGTGCCATCCTGGTCCACGATAGTAAACGCTATGAGATAGCTGATCCGTTACGCGAACCAGGGCAGCTAGTGGCTGGACTCCTAAATCCTCTCTTTCCCCTGTCCGATAAGTTGCGCGTGTTAAACCTCACGCGCCAGATTTTGGGCCTCTCCATCGCCGATATCTTCTCCGGCAAAGGCGAGCCAGGCGGACAAGATGAGTCGATTGAACAGTATTTGCAACAACTTGGCTTCACGGAAGAGGGTTTTATCGGCAACTTCGTGCGCCCATTTTACGGTGGTATTCTGCTCGACCGTTCTCTTGCCAGCAGTACACGTATGTTCCAGTTCACCTATAAGATGCTTGCCACAGGCGATACGCTCATTCCCGCCGAAGGGATGCAGCGTATCGCGGAGCAACTGGCGGCGTCTTTACCTGCCGGGTCAATACGCTACAATGCTCGTGTCAGCAAACTGCTGATCGCTGAAGGCAAAGTGCGCGGGGTCACGCTGGCAGATGGCGAAACAATCGAGGCAGAGCGAGTCGTCGTGGCAACCGATAGCCCAACGGCGGCGCAGCTTAGCGGTATGTCGCTGCCAACTACCCCTGTCAGTAGCACGTATCTGTACTTTGCCGGAGAGGAACAGCTCTATACCCAGCGCAAAATTCTGCTGAATACGGCTGCCAATGCCTTCGTCAACAATGCCGTGCTGCTGACCAATATCGCGCCAACCTATGCGCCACCACACAAGCACTTGCTTTCCGTTACCGTGCTGGGCAATCCAGAAGGGAGCGATGAACAGATCGCAGAAAGATGTTTACAGGAGATGGGGCCATGGTTCCCCGACCGCAACCTCAAACACTGGCGGCTACTCAAAACGTACCGCATTCCCTTCTCACAGTT
>DASTKD010000185.1:0-2394 GCA_035716135.1 Ktedonobacteraceae bacterium | reverse complement strand
CATCTCCTGGCAGCCTGCGGTGGGCGATAGCGATGTAGCTCTTAGCGTCTTGTTGGGCGATGAGCGCGTGGATCAGGCTAACGCAGAAGCGGTAAAACGCATGATGGCCGCTCGCCCGCGCCTGGTAGATGTGCGCCCGGCACGCGACGCAATCTCAGGCTTCCAGCAGAACCTGCTGCTGCACGCCGGGCCGCCGATTACCTGGGAACGCATGTCAGGCCCCCTGCGCGGCGCGGTACTTGGCGCGATACTCTACGAGAACATGGCCCCGAATATTGTTGAAGCGGAAAAGCTCGCCACGAGCGGCGCTATCACTTTCGCGCCCTGTCATCACTATAACGCCGTAGGACCAATGGCGGGCGTCGTTTCTGCGTCCATGCCGGTGCAGATCATCGAGGAGCCGATTTACGGACACCAGACGTTCAGTACGCTCAATGAAGGGCTGGGCAAAGTATTGCGCTACGGTGCCAATAGTCCCGATGTCATCGCAAAGTTGCGCTGGATGGAGCAGGTGCTGGGACCGGCGCTGAGTCGCGCGGTGCGAGCCGCCGGGGGCATCGAGCTACAATCGCTTACGGCGCAGGCGCTGCAAATGGGTGACGAGTGCCACAATCGCAACAAGGCGGCAACTACTCTTTTCGCGCGCGAAATCGCCCCCTATATAGTTGAAACAGGCAATTCTAGCGCGGAGACGGTAAGTATATTACGCTATATGCAAGCCAATGACTTTGTGTACCTCAACCTCGCTATGGCAATGTGCAAGGCGTCATTGCTCGCCGCACACGACATGGCGTTCAGCAGCGTGGTGACAACGATGGCTCGCAATGGCACGGACTTTGGCATTCGCGTAAGCGGGCTGGGAGATCGCTGGTTCGTAGCTCCCGCGCAAAAGATACAGGGGCTCTATTTTAGCGGCTTCTCGGAAGAGGACGCCAACCCCGACATTGGCGATAGCGCCATTACGGAAACGGCTGGCATCGGCGGTTTCGCAATGGCGACCGCTCCCGCCATTGTGCAATTCATCGGAGGCACGCCAGCCGATGCCATGCGCTACACGTTGGAGATGTATGACATTACGGTCGCCGAATCGAGCCATTTCCAACTGCCCCCGCTCGGCTTTCGCGGCTCGCCCACCGGCATCGACATCCGGCAGGTCGTGCGCCAGAACCTCCCACCCATTATCAACACAGGTATCGCCCATCGTCTGCCAGGCATAGGCCAGGTCGGCGCGGGTCTCGTGCGCCCTCCAATGGCGTGCTTTGTCGCGGCCGTGCATGAACTGGCGGCCAGCATCCAGAAAGGACCATAAAACAAAACCAATGGCTTTCAATTTGAAGAACAGGCATTTTCTGAAGTTGGACGATTTCACCCCGGATGAGATTCATTATTTGCTGCAACTCTCCGCCGAACTGAAAGCGGCTAAATACGCCGGAACGGAGCAGCAGCGACTGCGCGGCAAAACCATCGTACTCATCTTCCAGAAGAACTCGACGCGCACCCGCATCGCCTTCGAAGTTGCCGCCGCCGATCAGGGGGCCCACACCACCTATTTAGGCCCTGACGGATCGCATATTGGCACATCGGAGACCATCCGCGATACCGCGCGCGTGCTGGGTCGCGTCTACGATGGCATCGAGTATCGCGGCTTTGCGCAGGCAGTGGTAGAGGAACTGGCGCGCTCTGCCGGGGTACCTGTCTGGAACGGCCTGACCAACGAAGCGCATCCAACACAGGTGCTCGGTGATTTCTTGACCATGCAGGAACATTGCGCCAAACCGCTTGAGGAGGTCTCTTTCTGTTTTCTTGGCGACCCCGGCTTTAACGTGGGGGATTCTCTGATGATGGGAGCCGCCAAAATGGGCATGGATATGCGCCTGGCCGGGCCAAAGTTCTTCTGGCCGCGTGAAGCTCGCATGGAGCAGATACGCGCCGTCACCGATCAAACAGGCGCGCGTATCACCCTGACCGAAGACGCGGAAGCGGCGGTGCGCGGCTGTGACTTCATCTATACCGATGTCTGGCTATCGATGGGCGAGACGCCGGAGCTTTGGGGCGAACGCATTCAACAAATGATACCCTACCAGGTCAATAACAAGCTCATGGCACTCTCGCACAACCCGGACACAAAATTTATGCACTGCCTGCCCTCGTACCATACCAGAGAAACGACGCTGGGCAAATGGCTATACGAAAACTTCGAGATGGACGCGATGGAAGTTACCGACGAGGTGTTCGAGTCAACCGCCTCCGTTGTCTTCGACCAGGCCGAGAACCGCCTGCATACCATCAAGGCGGTGATGGTTGCGACTCTGGATGGCTAACAGGGTTTGTGGATGATGGCGGTGGTGGTGGAGAGCAAGGCGACCGCGAGGGTCGCCTCTACTATGACACGAA
>DASTKD010000184.1:0-4065 GCA_035716135.1 Ktedonobacteraceae bacterium | reverse complement strand
TCCCTGCTCTATCCCGCCACTTTTTGTAACCTCTCAGCGTCATTACAAGTATAAGCAGTCGGAACCTTCAACGGGTTTTTCAACCTGCATAAAATTGGCCCGTGATTCGTGGAACAAAGTGAACCGGTTAAACGTATATTTGTCAAGCAAGTAACAGCTTGGCCCAGAGTGACGCATCTCACAGTCCAGGTGTAATTTAGTAGATAGTCGTCGCTGGCATTTCCGCTTATACTTAGCTCAGGAAGAATGGAAAGGGTAGAGGCGATGAGCAAAGTAGTTGATATTTAAAAAAGTATGAGGCTTAACGTCTATTCAGGTAGACCATCTGAAAAAAACGGGAAACCATATGAAAAAAAGCGGAATAAAATAGCGCACTATATCCCATTCACTAAGGAAGGAATAAAAATATGAACCCGCAAATCGAAACCGAAAAAACATTTGAATCTCCTGAAATCGTAACAACTGACGCGGAAACCCTCCAGCAGGGCGGGTTTACCTCTGAAGAGGTCGTCTCGTTGCTCTGGCTGCGCCAGTGGTATCAAAACGGTGGCAGCGATCGCGTTGAGGTTGTGCGCCATCTCGAGTTTCTCAAACTGTTGGTAACGAGCGGGAAGATCGAACTCTAGCTTCGATTTTCTTTGCCTGAAATAGACGACAGGGACGACCGTTGCGGTCGTCCCTGTTTTTTGAACCCTCGCCCTCAGTTGATGCGTACATACTGTATGAGGGAGTAAAATTCTTGCCCGGCGATAGAAGATTGAACGATTACAGGCAGAAGCTGCCGGAGGTGAAGTATGGCTAGCAGTACAAGTCAACAGTTGAGAACAGATGTCCAACAGGGCGCTAAAAAGGGCGTAAAGTCACTCAAGGGCTTCTTTACTAAATTCAACAACGATTGGGTTATGAATTTTGCGTCGGCGCTGGCCTTTAACCTGATTACGGCCATCTTGCCGATTCTTATTGCCATTGTTGCCATCGCCGGATTTACCGTCGGTAATCTGTCCCCCTCGACAGAAGCACAACTGATAAATCATCTCGGACAAATCTTCCCATCATCCGGCGACTTTGTTAAACTGGCTTTCAAGCAACTGAACAAAAGCGCGGGTCCTCTCGCCATCATTGCTATTCTGCTGGCTATCTTCGGCGGGTCACGGCTCTTTATCAGCATGGAGGGCTATTTTGATATTATCTACCATGTGCGCCCGCGCGGCGTCATCAGGCAGAACATTATGGCAATCGTCATGTTGCTGATTTTTATCATTTTGATAGTGCCGATGGTGCTGGCGGCCTCCGTCCCTGCTGCGATACAGTCTATAGCCAGTACTACTCCTCTGGGTCCACTGACGAGCAACAGTTTTGTGAACTGGCTTGTCAGCATCATCGTTTCGCTGTTTATCTCGTGGGTGTTGTTTCTGGCTATCTTCATAGTCGTACCCAACCAGCATATTAGCTTTCGCAATAGCCGCCTGGGAGCGTTGATAGCAGCGATACTGCTAGAAATCTATATCCAGCTTTTCCCGCTCTATGTCACACACTTCCTGGGAAGCTACACAGGTAATATAGCCTTAGTGGTTGTTTTGCTGTTTTTCTTCTACTACTTCGCCGTCATTCTGATGATCGGAGCCGAGATCAATGCTTACTATGCAGAGGGCATACAGGTAACTCCTGATAATCTGGCGGTGATGGTGCATAAATACACAAGTCACCTGGCGACATCGGAGAAGGATGTACAGGAACAGGCTCCGCCTTCGCATAAAGGGGAAGAGCCAATAGAAATTGTCCCTGCAAATGCGGCAGATCAGCCACAATCGCAGGAGCAACAAACAAACACCAGCGCACCCTGATTACACTTCCAGGTTGCCCGTCTCTGCGGGCTGTTGCGCCCAGATTTTGACCATGCGCGTGAAATCCTCAACCGCCTGTGGCCCAGCTACTTTCAGGCTCTCCATGAACTTTGCGCGGTCATTGACGCGGAATCCGGCGAACTCAGCGTAGAAGCTCGTCACACGCTCCCCTGCGCGCCGTCTCTCGCGCACATTAAGCATGTAGTTGAGCATCAATTCAATAGTGGGCGGGTCTGTCCAGTCCGAACGAAACAGCACTCTGCCGCCGCGCCCGATCAAATAGGTCATGTTGGGCAGGTCGCCGTATTGCAAATGTCCTGTTCCTGAGAGGTCATCGACGAGGATAGGGCGTTCGATATGCTTATGTAGGCGAAAAGCCCCGGCGTGGGCGATTTTCTGCTCCATACTGCTATGCGCCGGGTAATGCTCGCCGGGATGCGCCTCGCGCGTATACACAAACAGGAAGGTAATACCTTTATCAGCAAAGGCTTTTGCCATCGGCTCCAGCGCTGGCGACGCCAGCGAACAGTACGGTCAGGTGAACGAGCCAAACTCCACCAGCACATCCCGCTCGCGCCAGTAATCGCTGAGATGCGCCGTCTGGCCCGTCTCCAGCAGAACCGCGCTGAAATCAGGAGCCGGAGAGCCGACACGCGGACCAGAAGGAAAGCTGTCAAAGTCGCCCTGGCCTTCGAAGATAGTGTAGTTATAGGATGTGGAGTCTGTAGGGTCGGTCATGGACGAATCCTTTCATCGACTCTATGGTTTCTTGCCAAGTTTGCGATAAGCATTTTCTCTCTGAGACTTAAACCACGCAGTGCCGGGGTCTAATTGGAGTGCATGGTCAAAATCCTGAATGGCTCGTTGATAATCATTGAGATGATAATAAGCAAGGCCACGCCAACGATAAGCGACTGAATCTCCGGGGTCCAATTCTATCGCGCAGCTACAATCCTCTATCGCTTTTGTATATTCCTTCAGACCATAGTGGGCAATCCCTCGATTACAGTAGGCTACTGCTAGCCTGGAGTTAAGTTCTATTACGCGGCTACAGTCCTCTATCCCCTTCGTGTATTCTTTTAGTTTACTATAAGCGATTCCTCGATTTCCGTAAGCTCGCGCGTATCTGGGATCAAGTTTAATGGCATGGTTATATGTCTCAATTGCTTCCTTATATTTTCCTGCATTATAGAATGCTAATCCCTCATCTACCCACTGCTCTTTTGTTTTCTGTGGTGCTGGTCGTGGTTTTGCCTGTTTCACTACCTCAGCCAACGCCTCAGCAAATTCTCGCACGCTTGCAAAACGGTCTTTGGGATCTTTAGCTAAAGCTTTCAGCACCACCTGTTCAATAGCAGGTGCAAGTGTTGGTACTTTATTACGCAATGGCGGTGGTGGTGCCTGCGTATGTTGCGCAACTAACTCAAGATATGTTCCATTGAATGGGCGGGAGCCACATATCCACTCGTAGGCTATGATGCCGAGGGCATACTGATCGCTGGCGAGGCGTGGCTTTCCCAGGATTTGTTCGGGAGCCATGTATGGGATAGTACCCGCGCCTTCCTGCGTGTTGAGAGAGCGCGAACTCTGCGCAATGGAGACAATGCCGAAATCGCTGAGCCAGACCTGCGAGTCGGGGCCGAGCAAGATGTTATCTGGCTTGACATCGCGGTGGATCAGTTTGCGGTCATGAGCGCATTGTAGGGCCTCGGCAATTTGTTTGATGTAGCTGACAACAGTATCCAGTGACAGGCGTGCTCCCTTTGGCTGACGCAAAGTGCCGTTGGGAGCGTAGGCCATGACGAGAAACGGGGTATTACGTTCAATACCGAAATCTATTAGCGGGACGATATTGGGATGTTGCAAGCGGAACAGGCTGCGAATCTCGTTGATATAATCTTTCAAACTCTCACTATTGGTCAATTGCACCTGCAATATTTTGACGGCGACTAGCGTGTTGTTTCTGGTATAATCGCCTAGATAGACATCGCCAAACGCACCGCCGCCCAGTTTGTGCGTTAGACGATACTCTCCGAACTGTTCTCCTACGTGTTCAGACATAGACGCATCTTCCCCTATCTCTCTATAAATTGGCTAGCGCTATTGTAGAGCATGGATAAAGGGGCGTCAAGAATTTATCTCAGGGCCTGGGATGTGGGTAATTGTTGTCAAGGATTCATCCTATGTAGGGAAAAGGCGACCGCAAGGGTCCCCACCCATC
>DASTKD010000183.1:0-4835 GCA_035716135.1 Ktedonobacteraceae bacterium | reverse complement strand
GGTGTGGTATCGCGCCTGTATAAAGCCATCCTGCCCGATGCGCAGGCCAATGAATTTAGCGCCAGTGTGGCTCTGTTCGTCGTGCTGGCGCGCGAGATACGCGAGACGGAGGCCGAACCCGACATCAGCGACATCATGAGCAGCATAGAACAGTTGCTGGACGTATCGGTAGCTACCAGGGGCTATATCATCCGTGAAGCCAGCGGACCCTATGACAGCAGTTCCACCGTTGATCTCAGCCAGATCGATTTTGACGCATTACGCGCCCATTTCGAGCGTTCGCGCAAACATATCGAGACGGAGAAGCTGCGCGCAGCCATTGCCGGCAAACTCAAGCGCCTGTTGCAACTGAACAGGAGCCGCGTCAACTACCAGGAACGCTTCCAGCAAATGATCGACGACTACAATTCGGGCAGCGCCAACGTCGAATTGTTCTTCGACGAACTGGTCAAGTTCGCCAGGGAACTCAATCAAGAGGAGCAGCGCCACATGGCCGAGCAATTGAGCGAGGAAGAACTCGCCATGTTTGACCTGCTGACGCGCCCCGACCTCACGCTCTCAGAAAAAGAGCAAGAACAGATCAAGAAGGTTGTGCGCGACCTGCTGGCGAGCTTGAAACGCGAGAAACTGGTACTCGACTGGCGCAAGAAACAGCAGGCGCGCGCCGAGGTGCGCCTGGCCGTAGAGCAGGCGCTAGATACAGGTCTCCCCACAAACTACACAAACGAAATGTACCAGCGCAAATGTGAAGAGGTTTTCCAGCACATCTACGACTCGTACTTTGGAGCGGGGCAGAGCGTTTATACGGCGGCATAGATTTGTGAAATAATTTTACAGTTCGCCAGAGCGAGTTTTGTTGTAGGTATCGGTCAGCTCGCTGCGCGTGCGCTGGTACAGTTCGCGGCCCTGCGATAGAGCCTCGGTAGCGCGGGCGCGCAAGCCCTCACTGAGACCGCCTGTACGGTCGCGCAGGGTAATGCCCTGCTCGCCAAGCAAGCTGCGCGTGTCCTCTCCCGACTGGGGTGCCAGCAGGAGTCCGGCACCTATGCCTAACGCGAAACCTACCAGTAAGCCAAATAGAAATTTCATCGTCTGCTCTCCCTTCAAAAATACGCTATAAACCTGCTTAGCTCACAGGTTCGTTTACTACCTGCGCTACCATGTCGAGCAGATGCTCTAGCTCAAAGGGCTTTTGCAGCAAGCTCACCCTTTGATAATACGTGGAATCGCTGGCGATGAGCCTGCTCACTTCTTCCGCTTCGAGTACCGCCGCAGTGTAGACGATAACGGGAATATCGGCGGTGACAGGATCAGCCTTTAACTGCTTGAGTACCTCTTTCCCGGAAATATTGCCCAACACCAGGTCAAGAATCAACAAATCCGGGAGAGTCGTTTTCACTACCGTGTAAGCGTCTGTCCCGTTTTGATGAATGGCTACCTGGTACTGTTCGTCCTCCAGGACGCGGCGCATCAGGTGCAGCAATTCGTTTTTGTCGTCAACAATCAGTATTTGTTTTCCCACTATATTCGGCTCGGCTCATCTCCCGGCTGATTGACCGGGGAGAACTTGCCTCCTCCCGTTTTTCTTACCTGTGCTACGCTTGCGAAGCGTGTCCGGGTTCACCCTGCCATATGCCCACTACCCGCCCAAAAATGATGCTTGCCTTTAACTCAACAAGCTGTACACAAAGTAGTGTATCATGTTCTATTTCAACAAGCAAGATCAATCTCTGCCGAAAATGTGCCACAACAGGCAGCGCAACTCAACCAGAAATCAGCCTTGTGATAATTACGATTCGGAGCGACGAAACGTATACAGGTGGGGAAAGGTGGATGCCCGTGAGCCGGACACCCGCCAGGGGCGTCCGGGGGTGGGGCGAATGTTCGGCCATCTTATATAACCGTGGAGGCCACGAAACGGCTTGACAGATATGGTACATTATAGGCGCGGGGGTGTAACTCAGTGGTAGAGTACCGCTCTTTTAAAGCGAGAGTCGTGGGTTCGAGTCCCACCACCCTCATCCCAATTCATAATCCTTTGCCCACCTTACATTCTTTTCCTGCTTATTTGTTGTTGGTAATAAGCGCAGATTGGCGCTTGCTATACCTACATGATCTATGGGTATAAGATACGAATTCTTCATAGTGGGACAATATACCGCAAAATAATCAATTTGTCCTCGATAGTCCCTTTTTCCGTGGCTCGTTCTTCCTGCCTTTGTGTGGTAGTATGAACTTGCAGTTCTAAACTCAATATAAGCGCCGTCTTTCGCAACTCGGCCTGTTTTGCATTGAACACGGTGAAAGTTTCCATCAGCATCTTCAATTACCAGATCGTAGCGCCGGTTATCGCCAAAGGGTGTCAGGACGCCGTAACCCACTTCTAAAAGTTTTGCGATAAGAATAGCTTCACTATGTTCTCCTATCGTCTTGTTATTTTGCTTTGGCCCAAATGGTCCCATTACTTTTCCCCCTTTATTTACTGCTGAGTATATATCAGGGAGCTATTTTATAAGATAAATTGGTAAAGGTCAATCTTATTTGGCCTTTATTGGCATAGGTAAAGCTTTCATGCTGCTCGCTTCTAAATATCCTCTTCGGGGATCAGCCCCTGGCGCAAGGCGAAGATGGCGGCCTGGGTGCGGTCGCGGATGCCCAGCTTCTGAAAGATGAGGGACAGGTAGTTCTTGACAGTCTTTTCGGAGTAGACCAGTTTGGAGGCGATTTCCTTATTGCTCATGCCGGCTGCCACATAGCGCACAATTTCGATTTCGCGCGCGGTGAGCGCGCGGACGGATGGGTGAGCGGAAGGTGCGCCGCTGGACAGGTTGGACAGGCGGCGATATTCGTTGACCAGCGTGCCGGTTACTTCCGGCTCGATCAGCATACTGCCTTCATGCACTTTGCGGATGGCCTGGGCAACTTCCTGTGACGAAGCGCTTTTGAGCAGATAGCCCCTGGCTCCGTTGAGCATAGCCTGCAACACCTGCTGCTGCTGGCGAAACATGGTCAGCATAATGACGGCCAGCGAAGGATATTCGCTGGTAAGCTGGCGCGTGACGGCCAGACCATCCACCACCGGCATACTGATGTCCATCAACACCACGTCGGGACGCAGTTTGCGCGCCTGCTGCATGGCCTCAAGCCCGTTCTCGGCTTCCGCCACCACGCGCATATCATCCTCGCATTCGAGCAACTGGCGCAGACCTTCGCGCATTAAAGCATGGTCATCCACCAGTAGTATGCTAATGACCGCCGTTTGCCTGCGCCCGATAACTAGATTCCGCTCCGCATCAAGCGTGGATACGCTTGCAGCGTCAGATGTCTTCGTATCGTGATGTGTATCGATAGCAACCGCTATGCGCTGCGTCTCGCCTGTCGAGTTGTACTGCACGCCTGACTCCTCTATGTACAATTGCCATGCCTTCTCTGGTGTATCCCCTGCGCATGTGCTTTAATAACAAAGGTTATATAGAATAGTATGAGCAACCAGGCGGCGTTAAGCATCACTCACCTGGGGGATTTTTTACCTGTGCAAACAAACCCGGTACATATGTATGGCGCAACTCGGCCAGGCAGGTTGGCGCAATCCTGCGCGGCCCGAAGCTCCCCTGGCCGTCGCTATTTTCTCGAAAATGAAAAATGCTACGCGCCTTGATCTTGTTTTCCTGCACGCCCTCCACCTGCGCGATATTCATGATTTTACGCGCTCCATTCGATAGCCGCCCCGTGTAGATCACCAGGTGAACGGCGCGCGTCACCTGTTCCCGCGCGATGGATACAGGTGTAGTAGATCTGCTCGCCAGCCACATCATCTCCAGGCGGCTCAAACAATCCTGCAAACCATTGGCATACATGGTAAAGAGCGAACCATTGTAGCCTGTATGCAGCGCCGCGAGCAGCACACCCGCGTCATCATCGCGGCAATCCCCCATGACGATGCGCTCCGGTCGCAAACGCAAGGCGCACAATAACAACTCGCGCATACTCGCGCCATTCCCGCGCTCGCTAGTATCAGATGCCATAAAACGCGCTTCCAGCGAAACAACCTGCTTCTGTTGAAGCTGGAGTTCCGCCACGTCCTCAAGCGTAACAATGCGTTCCGTGCCGGGAATACACGAAGCCAGCGCATTAAGAAGCGTGGTGCGCCCGGAACGCGGCCCCCCGCAGATAACGATATTCAGGCGCGCCTCTACGCACATACGCAAGAAATTCGCCATCGGCTCTGATAACATTTCAAGCTTGACCAGTTCCGCCAGCGTGGGTACGTTCTTCCTGCGCTTGCGCAGCGTGAGCATGGGTCCCTTAACCGATGCGGGCGGCATGACGACGTTTACAAACGTGCCATCAAGCAAACGCGCATTGGTAATAGCGACGGACGGATCAAACGCGCGCTCCGCGTCCCGCAGGATATTGCCCACAATACGCATCATATGCTGCTCATCCTCGAAGTGATGCGGCGCTTCCTGCATATCCCCATCACGCTCGATAACGGTGAGACGCGGGCCGACCGCCATAATCTCGGTGACAGCATCTTCACGCCACAGAGTCGCAAGCGGACCATATCCTGCTACCTCGTCGATCAGCGCCTGCATAACCTGTTCGGTTTCAGTGAGATTATACATCTGGCCGGCCAGCGCAGGTTCAGCGCGGAGTATATCCACCGCGCATTCCCGCGCCTGCCCTACTGACTCTGTATCATTCTCCTCAACAACTACTTGCTTGCGCGTCAACTCCTGGCGAACCCGCTCGCTCAATTCATGGACCAGCAGCCAGAGCCGGTGTCCGGGCAGTATAGAATGCTTAACAGGCGCTACCCGTTCGCTCGCCCTGGC
>DASTKD010000182.1:0-10150 GCA_035716135.1 Ktedonobacteraceae bacterium | reverse complement strand
TACCTAATTCTGGGGGTATCATATAACCCCGGCAGAATCGAGTTGCCACGAGGACAAGCACAAGGCCCCCACCCTTCCCCACATCCACCCCTTGTCCCTACAGGACGGAGGGGAGTCCATTGCCGAAACTGATTGTTACTACTCATTTGACGGAAAAAAAGTGAGAAAGACACCGCTATCACTTCTCTAAGGAAGGATAGCGACAAACTACAATTTTTTCATTTTTCCGTCTTATTTTCCTGCATCATGTCCAGCGCGTGTTCTACATCGCTCTCTTCACCGGCTGTTTGCGCTTTATGAACGCGCGCCTGTTGTAAATCAACTACCTGGATGCCCTGCTCTTGCAGCAGATGATGCCAGGGATCATCGCTGAGTACCAGCACGCCTTCCTGATTGCGCGTTCTGGCGGTCTGCGCCATCTCTGGCGCGGGTGGCAAGGGAGAAGCTTGCGCTTCCAGGCCGAGCAGTTGCCGCCATGCCTCGCTCAACTCAAGTTGCTGCTCAACTTTTTTCTCAAGCTCACTTTGCTTGCTCTTGTCATTTTGATCCGGCGCTTGCATTTTCAGATCCTCAATGCATTTTGACTGACGTATCATAAGCACTTGTATATCTATCCATCGATTAAAGCGGCAAATCCGGTGGTACATTGTAGTACCACATCAATTGCTGCGCGATATAGCCCCAGAGTGGCGCTGCCGCTGTGCTGCCATAAATGGCCTTTTGCGGTCGATCCAGTTTTACCAGGATCACGAACTTTGGGTTCGAGGCCGGAATAAAACCGGCTACCGAAGCCACCGTTTGATCGGCTGAGATGCCCTGCGTCGTGGCTGTCCCAGTCTTCGCGGCTATACTATAGCCGGGAACCTGCGCCAGTTGCGCGAAACCTTTCGTCGCGGCCTGTTCCAGCATCCCCGTCAATAATTGCGCCGCGTTGGCGCTGATGACTCGTCGTTTGACGACGGGCTGCGTGTTCGCGTTATGCCCGTTGCCCTGAATCGACGCTACCATGTAAGGCTGCATCTGCATCCCGCCATTAGCGATGGTCTGATAGACCAGCGCTACCTGCAAAGGCGTGGCGTAGATAGCCTCTCCGAAAGCCTGGCGGGTCAGATCGCTTACACTCCATAGCGGGTTGCCCGGCTGGCGATAGGAGCCAGGATTTTCCTGTCCATCGGCGATGCCTGTTGCCTGGCCGAAACCGAATTTTTGCAGGTACGGATAGTAATGGGTCGTATGCAGGATATTGTGCGCCACATACGCCGCTCCGACGTTGGCCGAATGGATCAACACGCCCGTCATGCTTTCAGTGCCGTAGGCCAGGTCCTCCCAGTTGCAAACCTGCGCTGCATCGCTAAAGCTCATGCAGCCCTGATCGTCAAGCGTTGTATCCGGCGTAATCAGGCCCGTATCCAGCCCCGCCGACATTGTTACAGCCTTCATGGTCGAACCCGGCTCGTAAACACAATAGATAGCGGGGTTGAAGTACACCCCGGCCTGATTCTCACATCCCAACTGATTCGCGTACTGACCGTACTGGTTCGGGTCGAAGGTGGGATAGCCCGCCATCGATACGACTGCTCCGGTACGCACATTGAGAATCACGACCGTGCCACTCATAGCATCTAACTGCTTGACCGCGTTCGCCAGCGCGGTTTCCACCATATATTGCACATTGCTGTCGATAGTCAACGTCAGGTTCGCGCCACTGACGGCTGGCTGCTCGTTGCCGGGTGCCAGCGTCAGGGGATTGCCTTGCAGGTCGGTTTCTGCCGTCAGGCTGCCTGGCGTGCCTTGCAGCAAGCTGTTGTACTGTTTCTCTATGCCATACATACCCGCGTTGCCGGTGTCGTTCTGCGTCACAAAGCCCAGAATTTGCGAGGCCAGCGTACCGCCAGGATAGACGCGCCAGGTATGCGGCTGGAGAAAAACGTCCGATAATTGCAGGTTGCGCAACGTCTGGCTTTGTGCCGGAGTAATGCGCACCGCTACACGCTCAGCCCACAAACCCTGTGCCATGCCGTCATGGAATGCTTTTTGCAATGTATCGATCGAGATGGAAGGCAACGCGCCGTGCAACGCGCCAATCAGCGTTTGCAGGTCGCCCTGCGTATCACCGTTGGGGTGGTCAACCGAGAACTGTACCGGCTCGATATACACGTCATCGCGGATGATATTGGAAGCAAGGATGCGGCCCGCGCTATCGTAGATCAGCCCGCGTGGAGCATCAAGTATTTGATTTTGCAGGTGTTCTTGATTGGCTTGCTGCGCGAGATTATAGCCGCTATGCGACTGGAGAACTTGCCAGTAGTACAACCTTGCCAGCAGTACCAGCATTCCGAAAGTCACCAGCAAGAAAATGAACATTTGGCGTCGTCGCGCGCGTTGCATTTCTACGTTCATGCTCTTGCCTCCTTTCTGCCTGGTACTTGCAGATACCTGCGGTAAACCGCCCTCTGCTGTTCACGGTTGCAAATGCTGAGAATACGATGGTATCGGTTTAAGATGCGAGATGACCAGCACAATGACCGTTTTCGGATCGGCGGGGATCAATCCCATGGCCTTCGCGTGGGCCGCGATATAGACTGGCGATTGCTCCTGCGCAATCTGTTGCACCAGGTCTTGATCTTCGCGCGCCAGCGTCGCCTGCTGCCGGTGTAACGTCTGGATTTGTTGATTAGCTGTCACCGCCTGCCCCAGTTGGGACAGATATAGCACAGCCATCAGGCTGATAAGCAACACACTACAGATACACAACCCGACGGGACCCATACGGAAGAAAAACGGATGCAGTTGTCGCCGCCGCCTGGCTGCCAGGATGGGCCTGGATGAAACCCGCATGTTTTTCTCCCTTCTGTTTTGTCTATGACTCCACAATTATTTCGGCGGCCCGCAATTTCGCGCTGCGAGCGCGAGGGTTAGCCTGAACTTCGCGTTCTCCCGCCGTCACCGGCTTAGGTGTGAGAATGCGTAATCGCGCTTTGTGACCGCATATACACACTGGCGTTCCTGGCGGGCATATACAATCGCGCGACTCGCGCCGCATAAACACCTTGACCAACCGGTCTTCCAACGAATGAAACGAGATAACCACCATCCTTCCACCTGTTGCCCCATCTCCTGTATGCTGTTTCGCGCTGGCCGCGCTGAGTATACCCAGCATTTGCGGCAGCACAGCTTCTAACTGCTCAAGCTCGCCATTAACGGCGATGCGTAACGCCTGAAAGACGCGCGTCGCCGGGTGGATCGTACCCGGTTTGAAAGGAACGCCAGCCGCCGCCAGCTTTGCCAATTGCGCTGTACTGGTAATCGGCCCGCGCGCGCGCTCCCGTATAATGCGCCAGGCGATCTGACGCGAGCGTCGCTCCTCGCCATAGCGCCAGAAAATGTCCGCCAGTTCCGCTTCGCTGGCGTTGTTCACCAGTTCCGCCGCGCTTAGCTCCTGCGACTGATCGAGGCGCATGTCCAGCGGCCCATCGGCGCTGAACGAGAAGCCGCGCTGCGGGTCATCCATCTGATACGATGAAAACCCCAGGTCGAGCAAAATACCGTCCACAGAAGACACAAAATCGGCCTCGTCCTGTACGATACGGGCCAATTCCGCGAAGTTTCCTCGCACCAGCGCTAATCGTCCCTGTTCGACCATACTCGAGAGTCGCTTGCCCACTCGCTCCAGAGCCTCGGCGTCGGTATCGATGCCGAGTACCCGGCCATCTGGCGCGGATCGCTCGAGAATGGCTTCTGTGTGACCCCCTCCGCCTAAAGTTCCGTCAATATACTGCCCGCCGGCCCTGGGCTGAAGATACTTCAGCACCTCTTCCAGCAGTACAGGGATATGACCGGATTGACCTGTTTGCATATCTATATCCGTGACGATGCGTATTGTGGCACCGATCTCCCCATCTTAAAAGGGAATGCCGTCTCCCTGCGCATCGAGTCTCTCCTGGTATTCCTGCCACACAGCGCGATCCCAGATTTCGACGTGATCGCGCACACCCACTACCGTTACTTCATTACTCAACCTGGCATACGCGCGCAACCTGGCGGGAAGCACCAGTCGTCCCTGTCCATCGATCTTCTCTTCGCTCGCGCTGGGATAGATGCGCCGCTCAAAATCGCGCAAGTCTTCCGTCGTTTTGCCCTCGGTCAATTCCTGCGATTTCTCTTCCCAGCGAGCCAATGTATATACCGATAAGCAAGTTCCCATGCCCTTACTGATTACCGCGCCCTCATCCAGTTGTGAGCGGAACTTCGCGGGAACCGCCATGCGCCCTTTGACATCTATCGAATGTTCGTACTGGCCGAGAAACATTGCCTGTTATTCTTTCGCAAAAAAACGAGTTTTGTAGGTCACATGATTGTCACGTGTATCACTTCGCTATCAACTTCCCCACAATTCCCCACTTCTCCCCACAACAGTATACCATTACAACTATGACTACGAAAAGAGTGTTATCCACCAAAATCATTTCAAAGTGGTGGATAACTTGTGGATAACTAAAATTCAGCAATGTATTGACATAACACGAAATACGCTGATGCATGTACTCATTTTTATGCTCGTTCTGTGCTATTATAGAGTAACCTGAGCAGTAAGGAAGGGCAGGAAACAGGATTATTTGATAAATATTACTAACCAAAATCGGGAATGTCATTCTGAGCGCAGCGAAGAATCTCTCACCAGATGCCGAGATTCTTCGCTGCGCTCAGAATGACAGTGGAGACTGGTCGTGCGCTCGTTGGTGCAGCTATTGCACATGCACAGTCAGATTCATGCCCGGGTGAATGGTACAGTGAAGTTGGTAGGTTCCCGCCGTCATGAAAGGGCCAATCGTTTGCTGGTCGTGGCCGTTCAGTTGCACCTTCACGGTTGGAGCGCCAGGCTCTTGAAAAGTCTTCGCGGTATAGTCTTCCCAGGTGCCATTCTCAATGGGATGGAGGACCGCCGTGTCATTGATAAGGGTGATGCTCTGCCCTTTCTCAATGGTGACGGACGCGGGCGCGAAAGCGAGACTACTTGTATGAACCTCCGTTTTACCGGTAGAACTGCCAGTTTGCGAGGTTGTGCCAGAGCTGCCACAGGCGGTAATGCCGACCAGCAGTAGCGCAAACGCGAGCAGCATCATGATCTTCTTCATCGTATGTTTCTTTCTTGTTTCTCAATCTGTACCGAAGGAGGAGCCTCTGACTCCTCCTTCCAGGTGTAATATTTCCAGCATTATGCTGTTTGCCTGTCGCTACGAACACCTTGCCAGGCTTTCAGCGTCAACCACAGGGCAAGCGCGAAGATGACCAGGGCGTTGACCGGGTGCAGCGCCGCCAGCACTGGCACAACGAGCGTGCCGGGAAGCGTCACCAGGAAGCTCTGGAGTACGACCAGCACGAGGGCCAGACCACTTAGCCACAGAGATCGCCGGCCAAGTTGCCCTATCCACGCCAGAACCAGGAACAAGAGCGGAAGTACGCTGATTGCCATACCTGAGACTTCGTGCATAGGCCACCACGAGGAGGAAGCAAAAATTCCACCCCCTGCCATGAAAACCTGAAGCAGGATAGCCAGGGCAAACAGACTACCCAGCACTAGAGAGCCGAGTCGCGCGAAACGGCGCACGCCGCTATTTGCGTTTGACGTTGAGTTGATTGAAGTTCGAACCGTATTCATTGAGAGTAAGCTCCTTTCATATTATGCTTGTATCTCATCATTTACCTGTCTGTGCCACCCATCGCGGCACTTCTACGACCATGTAATCACCCGAGTTTATGCCACCCACCTGGATAATAGCAGACCAGCGTGAGCGCATCCTGTGACAATGCTGAATGCAACCTGAGTACACAACCTCCATTCCTTTAAGTCAAATTTGACTTGAATGACAAAAAAATTTGAAAGTGACTTTTTGAGCGTAAACAACAAAAAGTGCATTGTGAGAACATGCTCCTGCTCATCATGAACATTTCCACTCAAGATCGGCAATTCCCTGTCATCCTTCGCCTGCCACCCTTTGCCTGTCATCCTGAGCGAAGCGAAGGATCTCCTGCCCTCAGTCCTGTTCAAGTTCTCTATTTTGTTAAGTCAATCTTGACTTAATTATAAGCCAAAATAAGACCAATGTCAAGGGCTAGTACCTCTAGCTTTGTTGCTTGCTTCGAGTGACAAAAGGGGATACTTCAACGTTCTATTAGTACAAAACGACTCGACGGTTCAGGGTTTTATTTGTGGAGGCTATGCCGGACGGTTGCGACGCAGTTCTTATGGTGGTGTTGGGGGCTTTGTGGCGCGCGAGCTATCGTCCGGGCAGGTGAGAAGAGTAGTATATGAGCCAGTGTTTGCGTTGTAGCAAGCCTTGTGAAACATCCGCTGTATTTTGTGAAGATTGTCGATCTCTGTTGCGAAACCAGTTTCGCCAGGGGTCTGATTTGCGTTCCCCCGATTCGGGGGGTATTAGCGTGGCATCCGCCTCGCAAGCCGCGCCGGACGTATCGTTAGCCACACAGGAGCCATACGGGCCACAAAACGACCTGGCGCGTTATAGCACAAAGCCACTGGACATCGTTGAGACGCCGCGCTCACCGGGCGCGCCGATCACTCCCCATCCACCCATGCTGGATAGCTATACCTACCCGGATATTGCTGAACAGACCACGTCGCGCTTGAGCGAGGCGGCTCAATTCATCTCTGAGGTTGAACCCTCCAACCGTCGTTTGCCCCGCGCTTCGCGCCTCGCCCCCATACGCGATATTTCCGCCGATATCCGGCGCGAAAGCACGCCTCTACCCAGATATTCTAAGATGTGCAATGGCGCGAATAATTTCGATAAGATCAGTACGCCCGGCGCGCTGCCATCGATGAATGGGAATGCGCCGGCGCATAATCATGCTCTACACGATGACAACGCCGAGCTGCCGGACCTGTGGCCCTGGCTAGATGGCGAAATCGAGGAGAAAGAGAGCGAAGATAGCTGGGCAAACGGTACAGACCCCCTGATCTCGCGCCATATTCCTAATAGCATCGATTCGGCGCGTATCGAGGAAGAGGACATTAAACGCGCCCTGGCGGAGGGCATTCCAACCAACCACCTCATGCAGCGCATCAGGCCGCGCCGCGCTTTCTCGTTGCGCACCGTCTTCGCTATTCTGGCGATTCTGGCCGCGCTCGCGCTGATCGCGGATGGCATACTGCTCTCGGTCGTGGTATCCCATCCCAGGCGCGCTAACCCCGCGCCCGTCGGCCCTGCTACAGCCGCGCTGACACTCTCACCAAATGTGGTCGTTGTGAAAAAGCCAACGGATGAGCAACTGGTGCATGTTCACATCGTCAATTTTCCAGCGGGACATAGCATACAACTGTCACACGATGTGCAGGAGGATGTGAAGATGGCCGGTGGCTCCAGTCTGATTAGTACCGGGAAGAATGGTTCAGCCGATGCCACGATCATCGTCAATAGCGACTGGCACATAGGCTTTGACCTGGTGTATGCCGAAGATATTACGACGCATTACATTGCCAGCACCCAGTTGCAGGTCATCGGCGCTGAGCCTTCCAAGCCGGCGCGTCTGGTGCTGCTAGACCAGCATGGCAAGAACGTCACATCGCTCGATTTTGGCACAGGGGTCGAGGGGTCTAATGCTATCCTGCCTCTGACCCTGGAAAATAGCGGCAGTGGCTCCATAACGTGGTCTGCCAGTAGTGACCAATCCTGGCTACTTGTCACGCCCGGTCAGGGTATGTTTAGCCAGAGCCAGAAAATCGCGGTTGTCGCGCAGCGCATCAATCTGAAGCAGGGGAAGCACACAGGAACGCTCACCATATCCTCCAGCGTGAGTACGCTGCCGCAAACCATCCAGGTAACGGTGAACGTAGGCGCGTCAATTCCTGGCCCCGTACTGGCTCCAACGCCCGCCGTCCTTTCATTTACCACCACTGACGGCTCAGCGGCTCCGCCCGCGCAGTTGCTCACGCTGAATAATCCAGGGACGCAGCCATTGATCTGGTCGCTCTCCATTTCGGCCTCGACCTCGGCTTCAAATCTGTCAGCTCTCGGCCATATGCAGGGAGCCAGCAGCACCTGGTTAAGCGCCGACATAACTTCTGGTACTGTGCTGGCCGGTTCAAGTCAGCAAATACATGTGTCGGTGAATAGCAATAGCCTGTTGCCGGGAGCATATGTGGGCAGCCTGCTGTTTAGCGCGCCTGGCTCTGTTGATGGCAATCAGACGGTCAGCGTATCACTCACGGTGCAGCCAAACTGTAGCCTTGTGACGAATGCCGGGTATCTATCCTTTACGGCAGTGCAGGGGCAAACGAATCCCAGCAACCAGTCGCTCAGTTTGAATGCCACCGCGAGTTGCGCGGGCGCGCCGATCAACTGGAAAGCAGCGCTTTCATCCTCTGGCTGGCTCAGCGCCACCCCCACCGGCGGCACACTCATGGGAACGACCAGCCAGTTTGTCTCAGTCGGGGCAAACGCGGCAGGACTGCCAGCCGCGCCCAGACCCTATTATGGCTTCATCGCCTTTACCACACCTAAGAGTACGCAAACAGTCGTGGTGACGCTGACCGTGCAGCCGCAGCCTACGCCTGGCGCGCCGGTTATGAGCGCATCGCCGCTCAACCTCAATTTTAGCAGCACGCAGGGACAGCCGAATCCAAAGGGCCAGGTCGTAACTATCACTAATACTGGCGGTAGTCCGCTCAAGTGGAACACCAATGTCGCTACAATAGCGACTTCCTGGTTGAATGCTGCTCCATCTGGCGGCACCATACAGCCGGACCAGACAGGGCAGTTAGTTGTCAATATTGATACATCGCGCCTGTCGCCTGGCACTTATGCCGGACAGATTACCCTCAACGGCCTGGCACCGGCCAGTGGAGGAGGGCAAGTCGTCTCTATCAACCTTGTTGTGCAGCCGCCCTGCACTCTGACGCAGCCCTCATCCAGTTCGCTGGCCTTTAGCGGCGTACAGAACGGTTTGAATCCCGCCTCACAATCGCTGCTGATTACCGGCACGGGTAATTGTTCATGGCCGCTCACCCTGTCTGCCAGCGTACCGAGCGCGCCCTGGCTTACCGTACAGTTTCCTGCAGGCAACACGGTAAAAGGCACCGGTCAATCCCTCGCCTTCGTCGTCGGTGTTAATATGAAAGGATTGATAAGCGGTTCTCCTGTCAGCGCCAGCTTTACTATCTCGGCCACCGATAGCGCGGGTACTCTCGCTACCGGCAGTCCGCAACTGGTCGCAGCCACGCTGACAGTTTCACCTCCTTGCGTAGCAGCCGCCGGGCCTAATCTGACCTTCACAGCTGCGCAGGGGCTGGCACCGCCAGCGCCGCAAAGCATTTCACTCAGCGAAACGGGAACCTGTTCGCGTCCGGTGAACTGGACGGCTGGAACAACCTCTACATGGTTGTCACTCTCTACGCCAGCACCGGATACCGGAAGCGGTAGTTCGCTGATCGTCAGCGCCAGTAACGCGGGTCTGACAGCAGGTACATATACAGGGACGGTCAATCTTTCGGCCACCGATAGTAACGGCATTAGCGCTGGCTCCAAAACCATCACTGTTACCCTGACCGTTACCCCGACCTATTCAGTTGGTGGCACTGTCACGGCCTGTACGGGCGCGCCCCCGGCCTGCCTGACCCCCACGACCTTGCCCGGAGCGACATTGACGCTGCTAAATAGCTCGAATGCGACAGTAGCAACTATTACGGCGGACGGGTCAGGCAATTTCACCTTTGCTAATCTGCCTCCAGGCAACTATACCGTCAATATAATTGGAACCATCGGCAGCGTGAACTACGCGACCAGCGGCATCCCCCTGTCCGTAACCGGCAATGCGACGGGCGTTAACCTTAACGTGTATGTAGTTCCGTAGGGATGTGGGGTGGAGGGGACGCTTGCGTCGCCCGCTGTCGCCCATTGATAGCACGACGCATTCTCTCTCCCCGGCACATTTGGAGTGGGAAAGGCGACCGCAAGGGTCGCCTCTACTACGAACGCCTCTAAGAAGCCGTTTCGTGTCATAGTAGAGGCGACCCTTGCGGTCGCCTTCGAGTCTCACTGGACATCTCTTTTCCCGGTATCTCTAAATCTGTCGGGGAAGAGTACGATGCATTTAGCATGGACAAAGGATGCAAGCGACTACAGCTTTCTCA
>DASTKD010000181.1:0-11802 GCA_035716135.1 Ktedonobacteraceae bacterium | reverse complement strand
ATCGGCAGACGATTAGCAATGGTAAATTGACGAACTCAGCCAAACCCAGCCCGGTACAGAACACTCGCTGTACTGTAAATGCGGGCTTCAGGAGAGTACGGAGTTGGTCGCTGGTATAGTGCCTGTGGACGCCCGTCTGAGCAATTTCCGAGGGGAAGAGGCCATGATGGAAACGGCGAACGAGACGAGCATAGAGATTCAGCGCATCGAGCTTGCTTAACAGGCCGCGATGAGGGACGCTGATGATCAGTGTCCCTCCAGGTTTGAGGACGCGGCGTATTTCGGAAACCACAGCTTCTTCACTGGTGACATGTTCCAGCACATCCAGAAAAAGGACGCCATCAAAACTGGCATCGGTCAGTGGCAAGGTCTCGGCGGAACAGAGGATGTACTCTCCAGTGGGGTGTCTGCGCTTTGCCTGCGCGATATAACGCGCAGAGGTATCCACCCCAACCGTTTGATAGCCTTTGCCTGCAAGCTTCAGGGTAGCGAAACCGAAGGCGCATCCCAGGTCTAAGACACGGCCACGACGAAATGGCAGGGCTGCTATTGCTCTACTCCAACGCGCCATCGGCTTGCCTCCCGTATTTTCCGCGCAATGCCGGCGGCAGCAATGCGGCGATTTGTTCCATGACCATCTGCCGTCCTAAGGCATCTACAGCTTCACGCCCTATTTCCACTGAAGGAACCTGTAGTGAAAAGGGGGTACCAAAATTGGCATACAGGCGACCATCCTCATCCCACACGGCGACAGGTACGATTGGCACCTGACGAGCCGAGAAGGCCGCGAGTGCCCGGCCAATTCCAGGCAGTGCGTCAATCAGCCCGGATGCGCTCCCTTCATCACCCTCTGGCATCAGCACAAGGCAGGTATCACGCCCATCCTTGCGCTTCAGCAGGCGCAGCAGGCGTAGGAGCGTATACCGTTGTCCGTCCGTTTTCCCATCTGCTATCGCAGGGGGAGTAACAGGCACCAGGTTCCATACGGCAGCTACCCGCTTGATAAGCCAGGGCGTTCCTGGTAAGGTCAAACGCCCGATACGAACACGATCGGTTGTCACCACATGCACAATGATGTTGCGTTGCTGCGCGATTGTATCGATGAGCAACGTGCCACTCCAGCCAATCCAGAGATTCAGACGCTGGTAATGATTGGCTACCAGCACAAAGGGTCCTCTCTCTGGAATATGCTCAACGCCAGTCACGCATGGGGTCTTCGGCAGATGGCGAACGGATAAGGCGCTATCTGCAATAATCGAACGCGGCCTTTTCGTAAGGATCGCAAGCCCCATCTCTATCAGCCACTTTCCCGCGACCGGTGCCGGTAACGCAATGGTGCGGGGAAATTGATAACTTCGCCCTTTCCAGGGAAGTGGGCGGCCCGTGAGCGCTCGCAGCATCGAATTCAGCGCGATCCCCAGGAACGTGAGGGCCGCGCATGGCGTGAGAAACGCATAACGGGTTGAGATACTGGAGCGCCGCGACCATGGCCGCTCGCTCACTCCCTGCACCGCATATGCGCTCAGTGCCACAACCAGGGTGCGCCATGATCTTCTACGCCAGGCATCCCAGAACAACGTTCCTACTGAAGCCGCCAGGAAGGTGCTGATCGCAGTCTGAATGCCTGTAGAGGGCGATTGACGCAAGAACAAATACGAGTTTTTGCCGAAGCCATCTATGATCTCACGCAAGCTGGTATACATACGGACAGACACCAGCGTTTCGCCACGACACGCCAGCGGAATGGTTCCCTGCCTTTTCAGCCGTGTCGCCAGCGCTATATCGTCAATGAGGCTGGCTGCATCGGCAGCATGTGCTCCAGCCTGCCAGTAGGCTTCGCGGTGGATCAGAAAATATTGCCCATTAGCGAGTGCGGGACCATGTGAACGATGAATGTGTTGTGCATCGACGCCCACGAAATACTGCTCATAGGCAAATGGGAGCAGTAACCGTTCCCAGAACGTTTCACAGCGCTGCCGGGCCAGTAACGAGATGGCGCCTGCGTGGTGTTCCAGGGCAAAGACCATTGACGAGCGAAGAGCAGAAGGAGCAAGCGTCGTATCTGCATCCACAAACAACAACCAGGGGTGCATACTCTCGCTCGCGCCCCGCCAGCAGGCCGCATTTTTGCCCGTCCACCCCGGCGGCGGGCCATCGCTCTGTATCAAGCGCACTTCTTGCTTTGCATAGCGCCGCACAAGAGCGGCAGTTCGATCGGTGGATGAGTCATCTACGACAATCACCTCGTACAATGGGTAATCTTGCGCGAGCAGTGAGTCTAACAGGGAGGAAAGATTTGCTTCCTCGTTGCGAGCAGGGACGATCACCGATATGCCAGGCCACGCCAGGCCACCAGGCGGTTCTCGCCGGTCTGTGGACACCACCTCCGGCAATGACTGGTAGTTGCGCTCCGCACGCCAACCACTCACCGCCTGTCCTATCAAGACGATCAAGGGCCATAATCCAGAGCTTTTTTTCTGGTGTCGCTTGCTCATCTTCGCACCTCAATGGTATGCAAACCGCTTGAACCGCCTGGATACACTGGCTGCGCCTGCTCGTCTTGCGCGTCACCTGTTGCATCGATCATGCGGGCTGTCAGGTGGAACGTGTGTGCTGCGATTATGAGGATGGCGCGCCATTGCACCCAGGTAAAGGGAGAGAGCGGCGGCGCATTCAATACGGCCGTTTCCCAGGGGTCGGCGTCCACGCGCACCTGCACAGCAGAGACGCCAGCAAGGCCCCCAAATGCCACTCCCGCTACCAGAACATGTGTTGCGTCCAGGACCTGCGCAATGTCGATGCGTGCCACAGGGTGGATCTTCTGCGCCGTCCAGCCGGTACGTTCCCAGTACCCCTGCGGAATATGTGCCGTCAGTTCCAGTTCCTGGAGCCATTTCACATTCCTGAAACCATACCAGCCCGGCAGCAGTCCACGGACAGGTGCGCCATGCTCCTGTGTCAGCGTTTCTCCATTCATGGCATAGACCAGCAGAGCCGCGTCCGGCACTAGCGCTGACAACGCCAGCGACTCATCAAACTGGTCAGCAGCATGAAAAACCAGTGTAGTGGCGGATGACAGTGGCTGCGCCAGCGCCAGCAGTTCCGAAATTCGTACTCCTGACCAGAGCGCGGTACTCATCAAATGTCCATCGACCGGATTATCGACACAACGCATAGTAGCATACAGGTCCGTGCGAGGCAATCTAAGAAGCTGCGCATAGGTCAGAGTGGTCGGATTGCGCACAAGCCCACGTATGCGCAACTCCCAGTTTTCAGCCAGAAGGAGTGGGTCGGTGACGTTCTTGCCATTCACATAGAACTGCGCAACGGGCGTTACCTCCGGCTCCATGCCAGGGACGGGAAAATTCGCCTCGCGTGGGGCGGGAGCCATGAAAGGAAAGAGCCGGCGCACCTGGTTTCCGAGGGAGAACACCTGCACCGCCAGGGTACTCCATAGTTCATACGTTGAAAGCGCCGCGATGACGCAGAGCGCCAGAGGCGTTCCCCGCAGTGAGCGTAATATCCTTCGCCGACCTGCCAGGCGCGGCTCTGAACGTCCCCACGTGCGCGTCCAGAGCAACGCTGGTATAACTAGCAGGCCCGCCAGTATGGCTGCGAGCGCGCTGATAGGGGTACTCGCAGCTTGTGCCAGCGCGACACCCCCTCCCAGTGTTGCCCCCGTCACAAAGAGCCAGCGGAGGGAGGGTGGACCTGGAAAGGGCTTTTGCTCGAAGGGTGGTGGCGCAACTATGCCCAGCAGTCCACCCACTAACATGAGCAGGGCGATTGCTCCTAGCAATGCCAGGGGCCGGGCGACAGGGCCCAGCACAGTGAGGAGGAGATTCGCCAGAGGAAGAGGCGTGTAGATGAAGAAGAGTTCCACGAGCGGTTCTAGTACCGAGGGTTGGCCTGAGATAGCACAGAGTACAAAGGCCGGGAAAAGCGCAAGCGGTAGCGCCCATGTACCCGCTCTATAACGCCTTTTGAGTGCCTGCCAATTCATGCCATGCCATATGCCTCTTATCATCTTCTCCTCATAACCAGATCCGTGAAGAGATAGCCGAAGACTACCCTGGGACTCAGGCGAAATACGGTCCATTGACTCACCAAATCGGGTCTCCGTTCATTCGGCGTGTTGTAGTGAGTGGTGCTGCTTACGGCGCATACTGATATTACGACGCGAGTCATGCACAAAATGGGTACATCGTGGGCGACCAGGGCAATGTTAACAATCCTTGATGGAGAACTTGCTGTCGCTGGCCTCATCGTAAGTCATACCCACGCTTTTCAGGTTTCGATGGTGTGCTTCTCCAATTGCCACGCAAGGTTTTCCTACGAAAATAGGCCCTTGCCACATAGAGAAAAACCTCTCCCACTCAGACTGTGTTTTGTTAATCGCAGAGATGATCTCGCGTGATAAATTGGAAAAATAAGTACCAGTTATCCTGACAATCTGTCTGATGTGGAGTGGGCGTGTCTACAACGCCATCTCCCGCCCTTGCCCAAATGTGGCAGGCTGTCCATTCACTCCCTGCGCTCCATCCTCGATGCGATGTGGTTGTCAAATCTTGCCCCCCTTGACAACGCTCCACCTCATCAGTACACTGTATCATAAGACAACGGATGTCAGATGTCAGACATCTTATCACTGGACAAGAAAGTGTATGGTATGGCGAAGGCGACGATAACAAGGCAATCTATTGTACAGCAATTGCATGACTTGCTCATCGACCTCTTGCGCGATGAGCAATACACAGCGGGTAGCTGCATCCCCTCGGAACTGGAACTCGCGGAACGCTACAGTGTCAGTCGCGCCACGATACGTGAGGCTCTCAAGGGATTGGTGCAGGAGGGCCTGCTCGATTGTCGGCATGGAAAGGGCTACTTTGTGCTTTCGCGCGAGGCAGTCATCCACAA
Source organism: Ktedonobacteraceae bacterium (assembly GCA_035716135.1). Taxonomy (GTDB): domain Bacteria; phylum Chloroflexota; class Ktedonobacteria; order Ktedonobacterales; family Ktedonobacteraceae; genus CF-113. Next base: position 6,885 of record DASTKD010000181.1, on the reverse strand, counting down.
ACCCATCACGCAGTGGCAGAGTGTCACCGATCTCATGGCTGACATGGGTTATACTGTCGCAAACCGCGTGCTGCGCGCCCGCGAAGAGACGCCCACGCCCCAGGTACGGCGCATCCTGCAACTGGACGAAACGCAGACCGTCGTCCAGCTTGAACGCGTGCGCATCTCGCGCGACGAGCCACTGATCTATTCCGTCGATATTTTCCCGCGCGCCTTTATCGCTGGCCTCTTGCAGGAACAAAACTGGTCAGGCTCGCTCATCAACCTGTTCGACGAACGCTGGCAGGTGCATATTGCTAGTAGTCGCGCCAGGATACGTGCCGTGATGCTCTCTCCGCAACTCTGCGCAGAGATTGGCGTCCCGGCGCACACCGCCTGGCTCTACATGGAACAGCTAAATATCACCAAAGACGGCAGGCCGGTCCTCTTCTCGCAAGACTACCACCGGGGCGAAAACTTCGACTTCCACGTCACACGCCGCCGGTATTGACACTATTCAACCCTCTACCTCCGTAGAGGCGAGCGGGGAGCGGGGCAGATGGGAGGGCCTTTATGGTCGCCCGTCTGTGATGGTAGAACAGCTCACATAAAGGGGGAGCAATGAGCGATACACTGCAAACGAACACACAGGCAGAAACAGTATCTTCTGCCGGGGAAGCTATTCCGGCAGAAGACCTCACGCGCCAGTTTGAGCAGATTGGCGACGAGGTGCGAGCCGCCATCGAGCGCGTGCTGCCCGGTGGTCGTTACGTGCTTGGTCCTGAGCTGCTTGCCTTCGAGCAGGAATATGCTGCGTTCTGTGGTACGCGCTACGCTATTGGCGTCAGCAACGGCACCGACGCCCTGCAACTCGCGCTGGCAGCCTGCGGCATAGGGCCGGGCGATGAAGTTATCACCGTTCCGAACACCTACATTGCCACCGTCTTTGCTGTCACCTACCTGGGCGCACTCCCCGTCTTTGTCGATGTGCTGCCAGACACCTACAATATGAACCCCGCATTGCTGGAAGCCGCCATTACCGAACGTACCCGCGCCATCATCCCCGTGCATATGTATGGTCAGCCCTGCGAGATGCAGCCCATTCTGGCTATCGCACGCAAGTACGGGCTGCGCGTGATTGAAGACGTAGCGCACGCGCACGGAGCTTACTACCAGGGCGCACCGGTCGGCTCATTTGGCGATCTGGGCTGTTTCTCCTTTTATCCCAAGAAAACCTTCGGTGCGTTGGGCGATGCAGGCGCGATTGTCACCAATGATGCCGGGCTGAACGACCGTGTGCGCCAGTTGCGCTACATGGGGCAAAAAGTCAAGCATTATCACGAAATGATCGGCTATCAAAAACGCATGGATGAAATACACGCCGCCATCCTGCGCGTCAAACTGCCCTACCTGCGCGGCTGGCTGGCGCGCCGCCAGCAAATCGCCGCTCGCTACAACGAACTACTGGCAGATCTACCTGTCGTCACGCCCTCTGTAGCGCCTGAGCGCACGCACTCTTATTATCTCTATACCATTCTGGCTCCGCGCCGCGACGAACTCTACAGCTACCTGGCGCAGCAGGGCATCGGTAGCCAGGTCATCTATCCCGTACTCATTCCCGACCAGGGCGCGTACCGCGACTCGCCCCTGCGTTGCGGTCCCATCCCGGTAGCCCGTTCGCTGGTAGGCCAGATTCTTTCACTACCCATGTTCCCGGAACTGCGCGACGACGAAATCGAACGTATCGCCGCCGCCATTCACACATTCTATCAATAAGAACATCCTTTACATATATGCCTGCATTCGTAAGGGTAGGTAGAGTGGATGTAGGGAGGGAGGGGACACGAGCGACGCAAGCGTTCCCTTTTTGACACCGTTAGATTATTGGAGGGTCAACATGGCGCAAATCTCGCTCGCGGTGCTGGGTGGTAGCAGTGTTGCCACACCAGCGCTCGTGCAAGCTCTGCTGGATTGGGCCGGACACGCCCAGGACAGGCCGGAATTGCGCGTCATTCTGTTGGGCCGTTCGGCGCGCAAGCTGGCGCAGGTCCGGGCAGTGTGCCAGCACATGGCGCAGGGGGCGCAACCAGGTATCTCTATCGAGGCTTCCACGGACTGGCGAACTGGCCTGCGGGGCGTCGATTACGTCCTCAACCAGGTGCGTGTAGGTGGTCTTGAGGCTCGCGCGCACGATGAAACCTTTCCCCAGACGCTCGGCTTGCCGGGAGAGGAGACGATTGGGCCGGGCGGTTTCGCCAACGCGCTGCGTACTATCCCAGTCGTCAATACCGCTCTGCGTATCGTCAATGAAGTCGCGCCAAAAGCGGTTGTACTCAATCTCACCAATCCTGCCGGCATCGTGCAATATGCCGCCACGCGCTATACCCATAGCGCTATCATCAGCCTGTGCGATTCGCCCATCACGCTGGGCAACGAACTGGCAAATCTGGTGGAGAAGCCGCGTTCAAGCATCGATGTCAGCTACCTGGGCATGAATCATCTGGGCTGGGTTGTCTCTGTATGCGATGCTGAACAGGACTGGATGGATCTCGCCCTTGAGCGCATCGACTGCCTGACCCATCTGGGAGTAGATGCCGCCTACATACGTGCCAGCCGCGCTATCCCTCTTCCCTATGTCCGCTATTATCTTCATCCAGAACGCAACCTGGCCCGGCAGCAGGGCAAAACGCCGCGCGCCCGCCAGTTGCAGGCCCTCGAACAAGAATTACTTTCGCACTACGAAAATATAGATGGAGAGACGCAAACGAATGTCTCCGCATCTCCTGCGCCCGAACCCATCACGCTTGTATCTGAGGCGGTAGCGAAACGTAGAGCCGTCTGGTATAGCGCTATTGTTGTTCCCGTTCTGGACGCGCTTATCAACGATCATGCCTCGACCTGGATTGTCAGTGTTGCCAATAAAAACGTGATCTCCTGGCTACCGACCGACACCGTCATCGAGGTTCCATGTAAGTTAGATGGCCGGGGCGCACATCCATTGCCAGTTCCCGAACATCTCCTGCCCCCTGAATTACGCACTCTGCTCTACTCATTAGCCCTGTACGAGGAACTCGCCTCGCGCGCCATCGTTGAGGAGAACCGCGACCTGGCTCTACGCTCATTAGTAGCCCACCCGCTTATACGAACCATCGAACGAGCGCTGGCCGTCCTGAAGGCTGTGTGGCCCACAGGAGGTGTGTGAGATGGAAAACGCAGGCTACGTCGGCGCACTGGATATCGGCGGCACCAAAATGCTGGCAGGTATCATCGATGGCGCAGGCGAACTGATGGCGCGCAAACGTATCGAGACGCAAGCAGCACGCGGCGCAACGGAGGTGATAGCGCGCGCTGCCTCTCTTATGCGCGACCTGGTGCAAGAGACAGGTATGGCAACGGACAATCTGGTGGGTATCGGATGCAGCGTACCGGGTCCGCTGGATAGCGCGCGTGGTACAGTCATTTTTTCGCCTAACCTGGCCTGGCGCGATGTACCTTTAGCAGCGATGCTCTCCGAAGCATTGGGCGTACCCGTTAAGATCGAGGATGACGCTCGTTGCGCGGCACTGGGCGAGGCGCGTCGGGGGGGGGCGCGCGGCGCTCAAAACGCAGTATACGTGACCATCTCAACCGGTATTGGTGGAGGCGTCATCGTCAATGGGCGCATCTATCGCGGCTCGCATGGCTGCGCCGGCGAAGTGGGTCATATGACACTCGATGCCAGCGGCCCACCCTGCGCCTGTGGCAACATGGGCTGTTTTGAGAGCCTGGCATCCGGTTCTGCCATCGCCGCTCGCGCCCGACAAGCCGTCTTGCACGGCGATGAAACTCTCTTAGCACGTTTTTGCGGCGAACCGGCTCTGCTCACAGCCGAACAGGTGATCGACGCGGCCAACCGAGGCGATGGCGTTGCGCTGCGTATTCTCGAAACGGCGGCCATGTATACCGGCATTGGACTGGCTGCTATTGCTACTGCCTGTGATCCAGAAGTGATCGTGCTGGGAGGCGGCGTTATCCAGCCGAACGGGTTGTTCCTACGGCGGGCGCGTGAGATATTTCAAGCGCGTGTAATCGCGCCGCTCGGCTCGCTGGTACGTATCGTCCCGGCGGAATTGGGCGATGAAAGCGGGCTATGGGGTGCGGCGGCTCTCATGAATAACAATGAGTCACTGGCTACAAGACAGGTGATCGATGTTTGAACAGATTCCAACTATCATGCTCCAACGCGCCATGCAGCCGCCTGTACGCTACGGTCGGCATATCCTGGCAGAGACACTGCACGCCATGCGAGAAACGCGCCATGTCGGAAACTACATTATCCTGACGCAGCCAGAGGCATGGGAGGCAGCCCGCCAGCAATTTAGCGACATGGACCGCAAGCAGGTAATCTACCTGCGCTCGATGGAGTACGAACAGCTTATCGCCATGGAACTGGCCCTACCCGCCATAGATATAGTCATAGGTATTGGCGGAGGCCAGGCGATGGACGCCGCCAAATACGTAGCGTGGCAGCGCCATCTTCCTCTTATACTGGCCCCTGGTATCATCTCGGTAGATGCCGCTGTCACTAATACTATCGCTGTGCGCGAGAGGCAGCGCGTGCGCTATACCGGTTTTGTCGTGGCGGACGCCATACCCATTGATTTCGCGGTGATTCGCCAGGCCCCCGCCACGCTCAACCGGGCAGGTATTGGCGATCTGCTCTCTATCCATACTGCCCTGTGGGACTGGCAGCACTCAGGTCAGGATTTTGATGCGGCAATCGCGGCGCAGGCTGCCACTATTCTCGAAGCATTAGACGCCCGTGCTGCCAGCATCGCCGCCTGCGAAGATGAGGCGCTGCGCTTCATCATGCAGAGCTATGTGCAGGAAAACGCCCTGTGCCTGCAGGTCAGAAGTAGCCAGCCGGAGGAAGGCTCGGAACACTTTCTGGGCTACAACCTGGAATATGTCACGGAGCGTGGCTATGTACACGGCCAATTGATCTGCCTGTGCGTCTACGCGATGGCGCGTTTGCAGGATAATCGCCCCGAATGGGTATTATCACTCATAGAACGTGCTGGCTGCCCCTGGCGTCTGCGCGACCTGGGTATCTCGCGCCAGGAATTTATACAGGCTCTGCTTTCCCTGCAAGCATACGCCCAGGCAGAACGTTTCCCGCCCAGTGTGATTACGCAACGCCCCATCACACACGAGTTCGCTGAACAGCTTGCGTGTGAGTGTGAGTAGCGAAGAAAGGAGGTCGTCCCTATCCCGGATGAATGCCGTCACCATGTTACCCGTACAGGGTAGGAGCGACCCTTGCGGTCGCCCTGACCCACTGCCACACCTGGCACGCTCTTTCAACGTTAGTGGCTTGCGATGAGTCGTGCCACTCTCTATCACACAATCTGGAGGTACTATGGCGAGATCAGCCGAAGGCGCTTCTGCGAGCGCGTCGATCTTTGTTCGCCAGGCAACCGGCCTGGTGCGTGAATTGTCCTGGTTCGATACTTTTATCATGGTATTTGCTATCCTGAATGTGCCACTGGGCCTTTCGGAGGTAGCGGCGTTTGCGACGGGCGCTTCCGCCTATCCTGCCGCGAATATGCCCCTGGCTTTCATCTTGTCCGCTCCTGCCATGCTCACACTGGGCATGGTGTACGCCCTCTTTACGGCGGCCATGCCGCGTTCGGGCGGCGACTACGTCTGGGCCAGTCGCATCCTGCACCCCTCGATTGGTTTTGGCGTCAACTTCTTTGTCTCCTTTATCCTGCTCTCCAGCGCCGGATTGAATAGCCTGTTGATGGCGACATGGTTCCTGCCGCCCGTGTTTCACATCCTCGGTCTCAACGGCCTTGCTCAGTTCAGCGCGGATACAACCGGCTTTGGTGCGGTCACTATCGGCACGCTGGTCACACTGCTTCTGCTGGGTGTCTTCTTGCTCGGATTGCGCCGCGTGCGCCAGATCATGTTTGGCCTGTTCGCCTTCATTACCGTTGGCACCATTTTCTGGCTGATTATGCTCTTTGCCCTGCCGCATAGCGATTTCGTCACGAACTTCAACGCCAGCCAGGGCAGCGGCTCGTATCAAGCGGTCATGGCCGCTGCTACCAAAGCAGGCTACCAGATATTGCCGGGTGCCATCTTCCTGAATACCTTCTCGGCGGTCATCTACGCCTTCCAGAGCTACAACGGCTTCCAGAACTCCGGCTACTTCAGTGGTGAGATCAAGCAGGCATCCTCGTCGGTCTTTCGCGCCATGCTCTCTGCTCTGATCTTCGGTGCCATTGGCTTCAGCCTGGGGATGATCGCCATTTACCACTATTACGGGCAGGACTTCATCGGCGCGCTTGCCACGACCGGGCTGGCTTTCCCCAATGCTACCAGCCTGCCTTTCCCGGCGGTTATGCCCTCGCTCGGCCTGTTTGTTACCACCAATCCAGTCGTTCATATGATTATCGCGCTGACCTTCCTGGCCGCCATCTTCTGGATTCAGCCCCCGGCGGTGCTAATCGGCACGCGCAACCTCTTCGCCTGGTCGTTTGACCGTGTGCTACCGGGCAAGCTGGCCGATGTGAATGACAGGTTACACTCGCCCGTTATCGCCACCATCATCGTAGCGGCGGTCATCGAGCTGTTCACTTTCATTACTATCAAGACGACTTTCTTTGGCAACCTGCTCGGCCTTGCGGCTTTCAGCGCGCTGGTAGGCGTGATTATGTCCTTCGCGGCCATCATCTTCCCCTATCGGCGGCCCGACATCTTCGAGAAGTCACCGCCCATCGTGCGCGCCCGTTTTGGCGGCATCCCAGCTGTATCCATCTGGGGCGCGCTCTCCCTGATCGTCAATGGGGTGCTGTGCTACATCGCCTTCAGTTCGCCCGTCTTTGGCGGCAGCACAAACGTGCTTGATCCCACGTTCCTGAA
>DASTKD010000180.1:0-2524 GCA_035716135.1 Ktedonobacteraceae bacterium | reverse complement strand
AAGAGCAGCAGCTTCCTGCCTGGTACAAAGGCCAAACCGACCGCAAAGTCAAGATGTACGATGCTCACCATCAGGAGCGTGTGGAACGCTACCACAAGGTCCACGAACTCCGTGCGCAAGGGGCCGAACTCACGCTGATTGCTCATCACGTAGGAGTCTCTCGCACCACGGTGAACAAGTATCTGAACATGGCGTCTCCTCCAGCACGTAAGACGGGAAAACGGAGTGGATCAGTGATTGATCCCTATAAGGAGTATATTGTAAAACGGTGGAACGAGGGGGTGCGTAATGCGCAACAGGTGTACCGTGAGATCAAAGAGATGGGCTACACCGGTTCAGACCAACCCATTCAGCGCTACTACGTCCAGTTCCGCAGCAAGAAAGATTTTCGGAAATTCAAGCAGGTTGATCCGACGCAAGAGCAGCCCGTGAAAACTCCTGCCAGTCGTCCCCCAACTGCTTCACAGGTGGCTCATTGGATCACGTTTAAGGAAGAGCAGCGTCTGGAGTGGCAACAGAAGCATTTGACCCACCTCTGCGAGCAGGATCAGGAGATCCGAGAGGCCAATGAACTGATCCAGGAATTTACCACCATGCTGCGAGAGCGGAAAGGGGAATGTTTTGATACCTGGCTCCAAAAGGTGGAGCAGCAGGGCATCGCGGAACTGTGTGGCTTTGCGCAGTCGCTGAAAAAAGATTATGAGGCGGTGAAAGCCGGGCTGACGCTCGCCTGGTCGCAGGGGCCGGTTGAGGGCCATGTTCACCGCCTGAAACTTCTCAAGCGCCAGGCCTATGGTCGTGCGAGCTTCCAGACGCTGCGCAAGCGGGTGCTGCGATGTGGCTAGAAAGGCCACTCAAAGGAGGCTCGCCCCCGAATCATCAACTTCGCGGGAGAGCCAGTCTTTAATGAGGAGGTCTCAAAGGTATAGCGTCTTTGGGATTCTTCCATAGATAGACTTGTTAGCGCAGCTCCTGATTATGATTCCTCTCGCGGCCCCAGGGAATCATGAACAATACTAGCATGAGGGCGGCGATAGCCAGGATCGCGCTAACTGCCAGTAATACCGGCCCCCACACTGCGGCATCCATCTTGCCCAGGGGATTGCCGGTATTATTGTTGTCTGATCCGCCTCCATTGCTCGTACTTACAACAGGTGTGCTGGTTGCTGTGGCTGTAGTAATTGGAATGCTGGTGGCCGTGTTGGTAGGAGAAGGCGACGGCGACGCCGTTGGCGATGGACTGGCGGTAGGTGTCACCGTCACGGTGCCAATGGTAATAGCGGCTTGCGCGCGCAACGCGCCTGTAGTCGCATCCGAGGCCACAACTGTAGCGGACGCGATATTCAAGTTTGCTGGCAGGTGAAAGGTACCGTTGATGTTTCCATTGTTATCCGATACGGGAGCAGGTTGGAGCAGAGGGATAGCGTTTGTATCTGTCTGGAGCAGCAGGTTGACCGCTGTTCCCGCCGGCAACCAGTTGGTGCCGCTAAAAGTGATCGTATCGCCACCAACGCTGCTTGATGGGTTAAGCGTTAAAGTTGGCGTGCCTGCCGTTGTCTGACCCGGCGCGGCCAGCACGGTATAGAGAGTAGTTGAGATCGTACCCAGGCTATCGGTTATCACAATTTTCCAGGGGCCAACGGCACCGCTCTGTGGCAGAATCAGGTTGTTAGTGACGAATGATCCGCCGTCTGTCACCTGTACGCTGGCGTCTCCGGGAGTGGAAAACATGCCCGGCACGTTCTGCGAGTCGATATAGCTCAGGTTCGCCACGCCTGGAGGGAAGTTTGTGCCGTTCAACGTAAGCGTCACGCCGAGCGGGCCGGATTGCCTGTTTAAGTGTAGCTCTGGTTTCTGGGCGGCGAGACCACGACCAGCCGGAAAAACAGCGAAACTGACAATGATTATGCACAAAGTCATGATAGAAGCGCTAACCAGGCGCAAACACGTTCTACGCAGCATATCGGGCAACTCCGCTTCCTGAAACAAAGCACAGCATGGGTCGAGAGAGGCATATAGAGGGGATGAGACAGGCCCAGCGCATGTCCTCTCAGTTATAATGAACGTCGTTCACGAGGCGATTTGGCGATAAATGAGGAATGTCAAACCGCCTGCCAGACTCGCACCGTGTCATCCTGGCTGGCGGAAGCGATGTATTGTCCAGAAGTGGACCAGTCGATGGCCCATACCAGGTTATTATGACCTGTGTAGGTGTAAAGATGCGCGCCTGTGGTTGCGTTCCAAATCTGTACCGTGCGATCCTTACTCGCCGAAGCCAGGTGTGTGCCATCGGGCGACCATTTTACATCCTCAATATCCCCGTTATGCCCTGCATAGGAAACGATCTGGCTGTTTGTGCTTACGTTCCAAACCTGTACTACCATGCTATCCCCGCCAAAGGCGATGCGCTGTCCATCGGGCGACCATGCCACCGCCCGCAAATTCCTGCCTTGCGGATCACGGAACGTTGCGAGGTTTGCTGCTGTGGCGCTGTTCCATAGCTGCACTGTGCTATCCCAGCTAG
>DASTKD010000179.1:0-4307 GCA_035716135.1 Ktedonobacteraceae bacterium | reverse complement strand
CTGATATGCGCCCGGTAAGGAGAGGCGTACTGTATGAGAATCTGCTTGCTGTCAAGAACTGCCTGAAAAAAGGTACTGAGCGTCTGGCTTTGATGGAGGTCTGCCTGTCCAGCAGCGAGCATGGCAGAGGCTGGCGGTTCTTGCAGTACAGGCTCTGGATGAAAGATATCGCCGGGCGTTTTCTCAAAGCCAACGAGCTTCTCTGCTTTTGCCAACAACGAGCGCAAGGGGTCGGGAAGAGCGGCCAGGAGCTTTTTCTCTGCCATTTCTCCTTCTGCTGGGAAAGGAAGCGCGCGCAAGCTCCTCTGAAGCGTGAGTCCCAGCAGCAGAGCAATAGCCTCACTTTGAGTGAACATAAGTGGTGGCAGAAAATACCCCGGCAACAGCCGAACGCCCCCTTGCCGCCCGCGTTCAGCGTAGAGTGGCACGCCAAGCGCGCTAAGTGTCTCCAGATCGCGGTAAACCGTTCTGGTTGAAACTTCAAACTGGCGCGCCAATTCTGCTGCTGAAACCGATGGTTTGCTGCGCAAGAAGAGCAGGATACCTAAAATCCTGTCGAAGCGTTGCATTTGCTTACCGGTTCCTTTCCAGAAAATATGACACCTACCTACGAGATAACCATATGTATCCTACAGGCAAATCATGGGCCTCGTCAACAACTCAGGGAAACTTTTTTAATATGACAGACAGGTGGCAATATTCATAGTGTATCCTTTGAGTATCGGAAGGGATATGTTCCTTTCCAGCCGGAGAGAAGGATAGAAAGAGAAAATATGGACACAACTTCAATGATAGAGGCTCTCCATGCAGCGGGTCCCCATCCAGATAGCGCTGAGGATCTCAAGCTTTTCGGACAATTTGTCGGTGCCTGGGATGTCGCTGTTACCAATATCGAACCGGATGGCAGCAGGCAAGAAATGGAGGGAGAGTGGCACTTTGGCTGGGTTCTGGAAGGGCGTGCCATTCTCGACGTGTGGACTGCTCCGCGCCGTTCGCTACGCGGCCAGGCGGAGCCTTACGAATACGGCGCGACCCTGCGCTTCTTCGACCCAACCATCCAGGCATGGCGGTCCACATGGATCGGGCCAGTACGCCACCTCGTGCGGCCTTTCATCGCGCGGCAGGTTGAGGATGAGATCATTCTCGAAGGCACTTTTGCGCCCGGCAATCAGACGCGCTGGATTTTCTCGCACATTACGCCGACCAGCTTTGACTGGCGCAATCTGGAATCCAGCGACGATGGTGCTACCTGGAGATGTGTGCAGAAGATGGCCGCACAGCGTGCATCCAGAAAAAGGGGCGCAAAATGACCTCTTCTTCCATGTCCCACGCTGCTCAAAAGAAGAAAGAGCGTGTTGAATCGCATCTTGCAGCAGGGGGAGGCGAAAACGATTGCTCTGCGACGTAGCCCGGTTGGGTGATAAGCTATGAGTAGGTAAAGGAATACTCATAGAAAAAAGGAGACCAGCCATGCCAGGGCAACCGACATTCGATCTTGCTCATTTTTGCGCGACATTACGGGGCGAAGAGCTATCCGGGCAAGTGCGCGAGCGGGTGCGCTATCTGCTGCTCGATCACCTGGCCGTCACGCTGCGTGGCTCCCTGCTTCCATCCAGCCAGGCCGCTTACGACATGCTGTATAACATGATGACTATAGGAAATACGGGAACGTCAACCATCTTTGGGCGTATGGAGCGAGCGGAAGCGTCGTGGGCGGCGTTTGCCAATGGTATAGCGGCGCACGGACTGGAAATGGATGATGTTGAAAATGCCTCGTCGCTACATCCAGGTGTGGTGGTCATGCCTGCCGCGCTGGCCCTGGCGGAACAACTCGGCTCCGCGCCTGCTGACTTCTACGCTTCAGTAGTGGCTGGCTACGAAGTTACACTGCGCGTGGGGGCCGCGCTCAATCCCGCATCGGCGTATGAGCGCGGTTTTCACCCTACTGCCGTATGCGGAGCATTGGGAGCGGCGGCGGCCAGCGCGCGCCTGCTGGGGCTAACTCCCGCGCAAACAAATAGCGCGCTGGGCATCGCGGGCAGCATGGCGGCTGGCTCGATGGCCTACCTGCACAACGGCGCGTGGACCAAGCGTTTGCACCCCGGCTGGGCGTGCCACGCGGGTATCACGGCGGCGCGCCTGGCGGCGTCGGGCTTTATCGGGCCAGTCGATATCTTAGAGGGACGCTACGGTTTCTTACACGCCTATTCCTCTGACAGTGATGTGCAGCAACTTGAGCGCAGGCCAGGCGACGAACTCGCCATTATGCGCGTCTCGCTCAAGCCCTACGCCTGCTGCCGCTATATGCATGGCCCGATTGATTGTATTTTCGAGATCATGCATCGTCACCAGCCGGACCCGCAGCATATCGCGCGTATCGAGTGTGGCGTCCTGAGCGGCGGGCGCGGTCTGATCGCTGACCCCATCGAGCAGAAACGCCAGGCCAGCAATATCGTTGACGCGCAGTTCAGTATGCCCTTTGGCGCAGCGATCGCTGTACTCACCGGAAAGGCCGGGCTGGCGGTCTTCAGCGACAAGTGGATACAACGCCCGGCGGTGCGCGAACTGATGCAGAAAGTCGATTGCTACACGTCTCCAGAACTGGACGAGCATTACCCGGCAGAATGGAGAGCCAGCGCAAGTATTACAATGGACGATGGCTCACAGTACAACGCAAAAATCAGGTATGCTCTGGGCGACCCGCACAATCCGCTCAATTGGGAGCAACTTGAAGCGCGTTTCCACGAACTGGTCGCGCCCGTGATTGAGGACCAACGCAAACGCGAAGAGCTTATTGAGAAAGTGCGCGGGTTGGATGATAAAGTATCTTTCTCATAAAAGTATCCCTCAGCTTCTCTTAATTTATCTCTCCTCATCTATATGTATTCGCCTGCCCTGCTGTTTGAGCTAAAGCATGGTACAACTTCTACCCCTTTTCGCTCGTACTTACTAAAGTGCAAACCATAGCAGGAAGTTTAAGGAGCTAACAAACATGTCTCAGCAGCACATGGAATTCGACGAGAGCCAACGCGAAAGGCCGGGCGCTTCCTATACTGGGTATGAAGGCGTTCCTCCGTACAACAATTACTCCAGCAATACCTACGGGCAAAAACTTTCGGGACATGAGGCGAGCAGGGGGCCAACGGCTGCTCAACGACTGGCCCTGGCAATTGTTTCATTCGTCCTGTGGATCGCCCTTTTCTTGATTATCGCGGCAATTATGAGTTCGTATATTCCGCCATTCGGACCGGGCGGATATGCTCAATCTATATCAGGTATACTCTTCCCTTTTCTCATCATAGGATTCCTGATTTTCTCAGCTATAGTAATCCTGGTCAATGTGCTATTCAATCGTAAACGGTGAGTAATAAAAGAAAGCGAGAGGCAAATTGCCTCCCGCTTTTTTATATATGCAGCTTTTATGCTGTCTTGACTGTTTCCAGCGCTTCGATGGCGATCCTATCGCCTTCCACGATCAGCTTAGCCATCTGTCCGGGCTTGATTGCGCCTGTTAGCAGCGCATCGGCCAGCGTATCATCGACGTAGGTCTGGATGGTGCGGCGTAATGGACGCGCCCCATACTCTTCGTCGAAGCCTTCGCGCAACAGGAGATCGCGTGCCTCGTCGCTCACCGACAGTTCGATGTTGTGCTCGCTCAAGCGCGAACGCACCTGGGCCAGCAGCAGATCAACGATCTGGTAGAGTTCCGTTCTGCCCAGCGAGTGGAAGACCACAATCTGGTCAATACGGTTGATGAACTCAGGCCGGAACATACGCTTCAAGCCTTCCATGGCCTTCGAGCGCATGGCCTCGTGCTGCTCGTCGCGGGCATCTTCGTCCTTTGTCGGCAGGAAGCCGATACGCACAGCGCGTTTGAGATCCATGCTGCCCGCGTTGCTGGTCATAATCACAACGGTATTCTTGAAGTCCACCGTGCGACCCTGACCATCAGTTAAACGCCCATCGTCCATGATCTGCAACAGAGCGTTGAAGACCTCTGGATGCGCTTTCTCCACCTCGTCCAGCAAGATCACGCTGTACGGTCGGCGGCGCACCTGCTCGGTCAACTGACCGCCCTCGTCATAGCCCACGTATCCCGGAGGGCTACCAAACAGACGCGAGACCGTGTGCGACTCCATGTACTCTGACATGTCGAGGCGAATCAGGTTCTCCTCGCCACCGAAGAGTTCAGCCGCCAGAGCCTTCGCCAGTTCGGTCTTACCAACACCGGTGGGACCCAGGAAGAGGAAGGAACCGATCGGGCGCTTCGGATCTTTCAGACCCGCACGCGAACGACGGATCGCGCG
>DASTKD010000178.1:0-5057 GCA_035716135.1 Ktedonobacteraceae bacterium | reverse complement strand
GCACAAGCACGCCTGCCAGCACGACGGCCAGCACCGCCAGCGTAATAATACGGCGTCGTTTTGAATATGGACGATGCCTGGGCTTTTTGACTGCATCAAAGCTAAGCGCTGGAATGCTGGCTGTTGAAGCTTCGTCACTTTCTCCAGCAATAATCGCTGGCATCTCAGCAGTTGGTGCTTCATCAACATTGTCGGGAGCGCTTGTCGGCATCTCCCCTGTTGGGGCTTCGTCAACATTGTCGGGAGCGCTTGTCGGCATCTCAGCAGTTGTAATCTCGTCCACTTCATCAGTACTGGCTGGCGCTTCGTCAACATTATCAACAACGCTCGCTGGCATCTCAGCAGTCGGGGCCTCGTCCACTTCATCAGGTATTGCCGTCGCCATTTTTTCAGTGGTAATTGCCTCAATCTCAGATTGATCGGATAGCTGATTGGATGGATTATTAGCACGATTATCGGGCGACGTTACAGACATTGAAGTATCTCCAAAAAAATAGCGCGGGCAGCCAGTAAACAGGCGCAAATCCCCACTTTGCAACACTGGTATAACGTTTATGACAAGTCGTTTGTTTCATTTTTGCGAAAAACACATCCAAATGGCAGCAGGCATGGTGTGTTCTCCTGTTAAGACTATAATACACCTGGCATCCAGAAGACCCCACCCCGGACGCCCACAAGGGGCGTCCCTACATTACATGTGCGCCCCACCCCGGTTATCGCGGATGGAGGGGATGGGGTGTATTTGTGATGTAGAGACGCCCCTCGTGGGCGTCCGGCGACCGCCTGTGGGTATTCCTGCAAATCGTTACAATTTGCGCGTGGGTCTGCCGCGAATGCGCGCAGGGGGTGGGATGTAGGCCGGGATGACGGTGATGATGTCGCCGATGCGCACCTGCACCTGGTGGTAACGCATACCGGGATGGTGGTGCTGCGCGAAGAGCATGAGCAGGTGATGCGCGATTACGTCGGCATCATCGGAATGGTTGGAAAGGGCCATCTGCCCGATAATGGCATCTTCAGCGGCGGTTACGGCCACTTCCTCGCCATCGTTGCCCATGACCAGCTTGCGCGTTTCCATGCGGGCCGCGCGGTTGGGCCAGAGCATGAGGGCGATGACGCGCCCTTTGATGTGCTGCTCGCGCAAACGCCCGCCGAGGTAGTCGGCCAGCTTGCGAATGGCGGCGCAGGTTTCGTCAGCATCGGCGGCGTGATGGAAACGCACGCGCGCGTTCTGGCTCATGGGCGGCGCGTCCGGCACAACCAGGCTGACATCCTCGCCATTAGAGAGGTGGAAAAGCCAGCTTCCGAGTTGACCCAGGCGGCGGCGCAGTCCATCTTCCGTCAAAACGGCGACCTGCGCAAAGGTGGTGATGCCGAAATCTTTCAGGTGCGCCACCATTTCGGCGATAGCCACCGAGTCGATTGAATCGCCCTTGCTCTCGATCTCAGGCGGGCGCGACCCGTGGCTGTCATGTTCGCCCGGTTCCGGGAATGCGCCCGGCAGAAATGCGCCAGCCGCGCGCACTTGCAGCAGCAGAGAGAGTGGCAGTGTCTGCACAAAGGAGGCTTCTCGCCCAGGCGGAATGTAGAGAACTCCGGCGCGTCCATCCTTGCGACTCAACAGGGCGGCCAGTTCGGCGATGGCCTTGCCGTTGGCGATACCGATAAGCGCGGTCAAGCCCAGTTCGGCGATTTCCGCGCAGAGACGCTCGGCCAGCGCGACGGGCGAGTCGAAAGGCACTTCGCATCCACGCAAATCAATGTAGGCGTCGGACACAGGTATGGTTTCGATGATGCGCGAATAGACGCGGTAGCGTTCGCGCAATTGCTGTAGCACCGGCTGGTAACGATCGTAGGACGCGGGCAAAAAACGCACGCGCGGCGCGATACGGTACGCGCGGCGCAATGGCATACCGGGGCTGACGCCCAGGCGCTGCGCGGCGGGTGAAACGTCGATAACGCGCCCCGGCTCGTTGGGCCGACCCGTGCCGGTGCCGACGACAAAGGCAACCCCGCGCAATGCCGGGTCAAACATTTCTTCCAGCGTGCAGTAAAAATGGCGGATGCGCACATGCATGACGCCCTGGCGCAGACGCGCCAGTTCAGCAGCGTGAGCCGCATCTTGAAAATTTGCTGGTAAACCCGCGTACTGTCTTCCAGGGGTGACGCCATTCGTGGTTGATGGCGTCTGCGTCGCAGGTATATTTAACTGATAGTGTTGCATAGTGGCCTTCTGGCTAATTTCTGTTTATGTACAGATTATATCGCAAAAATCTTAAAGTTGTTTCCTCATCTACTTCTGCTACCCCCGCCCAAATAAACGTGCGCGCCAGCACCACCAACCAGAGTTGCGAATACATACTTCCCACCAACACTCTTACTTAAAATAACGATGTATAAGGTGCAAGTTCGCATATTACTCGCTATTATATGTTATAAACTTAACGATTTGTAGCCTTGAACAGTATACCATCCTTAATCGCCTGTCATCCTGAGCGCAGCGAAGGATCTCAGTTCCCGGCGAGAGATCCTTCGCTGCGCTCAGGATGACAGGCGGAGTTGGCCTGGACATTCAGGGAGCATCGGACTTGCCCTACCCTGGCTGCTCGGATATACTATGTATACGTTTGTAAACCAACTTTTTTAGCATTGCTTATTCTTACCGTCTTTACTGATCGAAACGGATAGACCCCCATTATACCACTATCATTCAATGACAGGAGAGACAGCGCATGAATGACCGCGACAGATTTGACAGGTTCACCGAGAGGGCCAGAAAGGTTCTCAGCCTCGCGCAGGAAGAGGCGCAGCGTTTCCAGCACAACTATATCGGCACCGAGCATATCCTGCTGGGCCTGATACGCGAGGGGGAAGGCGTAGCAGCCCGCGTCTTAAAAGATCTGGGGGCAGATTTGTACCAGGTGCGCCAGGCGGTCGAGTTCATCGTCGGGCGCGGCGACCGCATCGTGCTGGGCGAAATCGGCCTGACGCCGCGCGCCAAAAAGGTGATCGAGCTGGCTGTAGATGAAGCGCATCGTTTGAATCATCATTATATCGGCACGGAACACCTTTTGCTTGGATTGGTGAGGGAGGGCGAAGGCATAGCGGCCAAAGTGCTGGAAAGTTTTGGTATCCACCTGGAGCAGGTGCGCAAATCCACGCTGGCTGTGCTGGAGCAACCGCATACAGTTACGTTGCGCGTTACGCGGATTACGCCATCTGAGACTGCTGAGGGCGAGGCACCTGCCATGATGCCTCCTTCACCCATGCCTTCCTCTTCACCCGGCGATCGCTTTGACAGGTTCACCGAACGCGCCCGCAGAGTATTGTCGCTGGCTCAGGAGGAGGCGCAGCATTTCCATCACAATTATATCGGCACCGAGCATTTGTTGCTCGGACTGGTGCGCGAGGATGAGGGCGTCGCGGCCAGAGTGCTAAAAAGTATGGGCGTCGAACTCTTCCGGGTACGTCAGGCGGTCGAGTTCATCATCGGGCGTGGAGACCGCGTTGTGTTGGGCGAAGTGGGCCTGACGCCACGCGCCCGGAGAGTCATCGACCTGTCGATAGACGAAGCTCGCCGCCTGAATCATCATTATATTGGTACAGAACACCTCTTGCTCGGGTTGGTGAGGGAGGGCGAAGGCATCGCGGCGGGTGTGCTGGAAAGCCTGGGTGCCAATCTGGAGAGAGTGCGTATGGCAACCATAAACGTACTCAGCAGTTCAGGAACAAGCGCGAGATATGAATTCTGGAAGGTGAATGCAGATACTATCGTGCTAAGCGATCAAGATGTAGCAGATGCGCAGGATGAGGATGATCTCACTCGCGCGCCTGCTGGAGAAGCAAGCGAAGAAAAAAATCTTCCAGGTGTCTTCACTGTGCGCTCCTGGCGCGTACTCGAGGCTGCGGAAGAAGAGGCGCACAAACGCCAGCAAACATTCATTGGCACCGAACACCTGCTGCTTGGCCTGGTACGCGAAGGGAAGGGCCTGGCCTCGTTGCTCTTCCAGAAACTGGGCGTTGACCGCGAGACCATCCGCGCTACGGTAGAATTCGTGATCATGCACAGTAGCTCGCGCGCCATCCCGGATGTTACCGGTTTTACCCCGCGCTCTCGCAAAGTGATCCAGCACGCCGTTGACGAAGTGTACAAGCTGGATCACACGTTGGTCAGCACCGAACACCTGCTGCTGGGTATGTTGCGCGAGGGCGAAGGCATCGCCGCAGGTGTGCTGATAAGCCTGGGCGTGACCTATGAGAAGATTGTCACGCCGTTGGAAAGAAGGAGAAGACGATCGTAAACTTATTCCCACCCCAGAAAATACAGCAGGTCGCCCAGCACGAAGCGCTGGCGGATGAAATGGCCGTTGCGTACCGCGAAGTCGTATTCTTTCTGGCTGATGGGCGGGTCTAATGCCTCGATGGTGAGCGGCGCGCCAGCCTCCGCTAAAATGCGCCGGATGACTTCTGGCCCGCGTACCAGCGAGGCCAGTTTGGGACGGTGTTTAGTCTGCCAGGTGGCGCAAAACTGCTCGAATTGCGGGCGTTTCTGCCGCCACAGGGCGAGCTTCTTGCTGTAATCGCTCCAGCATTCCTTCGCCAT
Organism: Ktedonobacteraceae bacterium; assembly: GCA_035716135.1. Taxonomy (GTDB): domain Bacteria; phylum Chloroflexota; class Ktedonobacteria; order Ktedonobacterales; family Ktedonobacteraceae; genus CF-113. The sequence goes on along the minus strand of DASTKD010000178.1, from coordinate 454 downwards.
CGCGCCTGTGGGGTCGATGGGACGGAAGATGTGGCGAATATAGCGTTGCAGCGGCTCGTCGGGAGGATAGCAGGCGTCGATGTTGATGGCGGCGGGATCAAACTTCTCGAGGAAACGCTGGTAGAGCGCGGCGGCGGTGATGGTTGCTACGCCCACCTGCGCGCCGTGCAGGGCGAGGGCGCGCTCGTAATGGTCGGCGATCATGTCTAAAACGTGCGAAGTGACATGCTCTGTGCCGGAGATGGGGGCCGACATGTTGACGATGGATTGGGCGATGCCGGCCAGCAGGAGGGCGCGCATGACCACCGCTTCGCCTTCGTGCGAGCGGTCGCCGATGCCGGCGGCGTGTTGCAGCAAGATGCTATCCAGGTTGTCGAGCAGGGCTAATGGCACTTCGCTATAGTGATCGACGAGGCCGAGCGCACTGGCGAGATACCAGTCGCCATAGGCTACG
>DASTKD010000177.1:0-5907 GCA_035716135.1 Ktedonobacteraceae bacterium | reverse complement strand
GGAGAAATCCACAAATCTTCTCAAAAGTAGGAAGCCAGTCAGGATGTTTTACGGCTCATCCTGAAGGCAATGATGAATACCATGACCCTGAATGGCTCACTGAACAACTGGCTATATCAGATCGAAGACCATTACGCTTCTATGTTCAAACTGGACAAATCGAGTGGTTGCTGGCCCCTAATCGCCGATTTGCGGCTATGCTAGCAGATAAAGCCTATCCACACTGCTATCAGGAACAACCGAGCGGGCATAACTGGGCGACATGGGAACAAGGCTTAGTGCCGGGGTTGATGTATCTCTTCGGGAGAGTAGAGGAAAATATATCACTTATGCGGACGTAGTTTTCAACGTTATTAAACCGCCAAAACGTCCCGTTTTTCCTTTTTCCGCGCGATGTGAATAGAACAAATCGGTATGACAGGCGGTGCAAATGCCTGCGAACTCCATGTGATCGGGCTGTATACCACTATCGAGCAGTTGCCATTTGAGGGCTGCCCATACATCCAGGTGGAGTGAGCCATCTGGTAAATGGACGAAAAAGGTGTGAGCTTGCTCTGGAAAGGCTTGTTGGAAAGCTTGCACCACATCTTCACGAACTTCATAACAGCAGGGGCCAATAGATGGGCTGACTCCGACGAGCATATCGGCGGGGTTACAATCGAACGTTTCATTCATCTTTTGCACAACTTTTCTGGCAATCCCTCCGACTGTCCCGCGCCACCCGCCATGACCCAGGCCAATAACTTTGCGCCTGGGATCATAAAAGGAGATGGCAGCGCAATCAGCGACCAGCAAAAGCAAGGCAACATCGGGTGTGTTAGTTATCATCCCGTCGGTTCCCGGTAGTCCAGTATTGCGATCTATACCTCCTCGGCCATGCTCAGCAGATGAGACAATTTCAATATGCGTTCCTTGAATGAGGTGTCCCACTGTCACAGCATGAATATCGACATCGATTGCTTCACAAAACAAGGTGCGGTTTTGAATAACGTTGTCTTGCCTGTCACCAACCGACATGCCAAGATTGAGCGTGTGATAAGGGGCTTCACTTACGCCCCCTAATCTTGTCGAAAACACACTGGACACTGTATCGAATGGTTGGAAGGATTCGTAGGAAAAGAATGGCAATTTTCCGTGCGTATGTTTGAGCATTGACCCGACTTTCGTATAACATCCATCGAAGGAGAGTATGTCTCTCCGCTTCACTTTGTTTTAGTGTACCGTACTTTCCTTACAGGGGTCAAATCGGCAACTGTGTCTTTTCCCTTTTCACCTCACACAATTCGTTCCGAATGCGTATACACGTTCATGGCGTGGTCGCGCAGGAAGCCGATGAGGGTGATGCCGCCGGTGTCGGCCAGTTCGACGGCCAGGCTGGAGGGGGCGGAGATGGCGGCGATACAGGGGATGCGAGCCAGCAGGGCTTTCTGGATGATCTCGAACGAGGTGCGGCCACTGACCAGCAGGATATGGTGGGTATAAGGGAGCATGTGATGCAGCAGGCCATGCCCGACCAGTTTATCGACGGCGTTGTGGCGACCCACATCTTCGCGCAACAGGATAAGCTCTCCGGCATCGCTAAAGAGGCCGGCAGCGTGTAAGCCGCCCGTATGCGAGAATACATCTTGATGCGCGCGCAACTGGACGGTCAGGTTGTAGATCGTAGCGGCGGGGATACGCGCATCGTCTACCGCCAGGGGAGGAACATCGCACAGCAGGTCGGCGATGCTATTTTTCCCGCACAATCCGCAGCTTGCCGAAACCGCGAAATGGCGTTGAAAAGCGAGAGCTTCTGTCGTATTGGACGGGTCTTTAAGAGCGGCGGCAGACGAACGTAAGGCAACATCGACGACGTTTGCCAGGGGCAGACCGTCAGCATCAACGGCATCTTCGATAGAGAGTATGTCGTCATGGGATTTGATGATGCCCTCGCTGAAGAGGAAGCCGCAGGCCAGTTCGTGATCGTGGCCGGGGGTGCGCATGATGACCGCCAGGCTGCGCCCGTCGAGGCGAATCTCCAGGGGTTCCTCAACGGTCAGTTGTTCTTCGCGCTGTTGTTGCTCGTTATCTTGCCAGTGCGTGACTGGCAGTTGCATCACACGCTCTGGATCGAGCGGCGAACGCCAGAAGCCTGGGGCTGTCATTTAGCGTCTTCCTCGTTGCCCATATGCCGGGAGCGACTGGGTGCTGACGGGACGCGCGGTTGATGAAGGCTGCACGTTCTGACGCTTGAAGTAATATTTAGAAACCCCCGGTCGCACCGGGTCTGGCGGCTCAATAGCAACCAGCCCCCAGCCTTCCTGCTCTAACCAGTTCCACGCCTCGTACTCTTCGTCAAAATCGCGCACAACATCACCGGCGATGGTAAAGACCATTGTTCCCAGTAAGTAGCGATGTTCCCAGCGAACCATCGTGTTCTATCCTTTCAGGGCATACACCCTGTATCATTATTGTAGCATAACGTATCGTCTGCGGCGGCCTTGATGATTATTATCCCTTACGGTGAATCAACGCGAGCCGCAGGCAATGTTGCGCACATTGACGCTTCTTGATAGCAATGTTAGGATAAGTGCAAGAGTGTTCTTTATCGATTGGGGATTGTGGATGCATCATTTTGTACATAGCAGTAACGAGTTGCTACGCAAACGGGGATACCGTTTGACGCCGCAGCGTTTCATGATTTTAAGCGTCATTCAGGAAGCGGAGCAACATTTGAGTGTTGAGCAAATTACGGAACGGGTTCAGAAACGCAATCCGTATGTCAGTCTTTCCACGATTTACCGCACCCTCGAATTATTACGAGAACTGGGGCTGGTGCGCGAAAATCATCTCCCCGGCGAGCAGCCACGCTATGAAGCCGCCGAAGGGCAGGCGCACCACCACCTTGTCTGCCGCCATTGCCACGCCATCATCCATCTGAACGAAAGCCTGCTGGGCAATCTCAATGAGCAGTTGCAACAGCAATACAATTATCATGGCCTGACGCTCGATCTCGTGGCGGCGGGCTACTGCGACGAGTGCTGGAAAGCCATGCAACAACCCTGACGTAATGCTAATGTCCCAGCAAGCCTACGTTGACGCAGAAATTGGGATCGGGCTGAGGCGATTGCTGCGCTTTCACCAGGCCCTGCGAAAAGATGCTATTGTAGAGGGCGCGCAGCATGGGACCGGTGGCGAAGGCTCCTTCACCGCCGTTTTCCTTCATCGCTACGATAGTGATGGCCGGTTTCTCATTGGATTGGTAGGTATAAGGCGCTGCCGTGATAAACCACGACTCGGCTGGCGTGCCTGTACCATTCACCTGGCCTGTGCCTGTCTTGCCAATGACCGACCAGGGGACGTATGGATAGGTAAGTTGCACGCGCGTCAGCGAACCGGAACCGCAGGAAACGACACCATACATGGAATCGCGCACCTCGCTGGCCGTTTGCTGGGAGATAGGATTGCCCAGCGACGTTGCTGAAAACGATTTGAGAACCGATTGCGACGGGTCTACGATCTTCTCAATCAAGGTGGGGCGCATCAACTGCCCATCATTGGCGGCGACGTTATCAACGAGGGTCATCTGCAAGGGGGTGATGAAGTCTACCCCCTGCCCAAAAGCGTTTTCCGCCAACTGCACGACGCTGAGTGACGTATCGGGCGGCGGCGTGGTCGCGCAGAGATTTTTCTGTGGCTGCGGCGTGACCGTGCTGACATTGACCGGCAGATCAAAGGGAATCTGCTTGCCCACATAAAGCGCGTGGTTGTAATCGAGCCAGGTCTGAGCGCCTGTATGGACACCAACCTGGGCGAAAATGATGTTATCCGAGTGAGAAAAACCATAAAACGTAGAAACCGGGAAGTTATGGGTATAGCCGTCGATGTTATTGCCAACCGGGCCAAAGGTTTCCGTATTGTCGCCCTCGCCCAGGCGCACGATGCGCGCCTGCAAATGGTTCGGATCGTTATCGTCGTAGAACGGCGTATCGAGGGTAAACTTGCCAGAGTCTAGCCCGGCCATCAGGCTCACGGTTTTGTAGACCGAGCCAGGCACATAACAACTGTTGATAGCACGGTTTAGCAGAGGCTGTTTGGGGTCTTTCAGCAGACTCGACAGGTAATCGAGATCGCCGGAGGCGATACGATTGCTGTCATAGGTCGGGTTGCTATACATACCCAGAATTTCGCCTGTATGGGGGTCTGAGACAATCACCGAGCCACGATCAGTTGGAAAGACACTGGCACCTGTCGATTCGATAGGAAAATCCTTTTGCAGCAGGTCCTGAATACGCACATCGATGGTGAGATAAATATCATCACCGACCGTAGGAACGTGCAAAGCCTTATTCACCGTATTGTTTAAGCCGGTAACACCTACGCTGCCGCTTAGATAGTCGTCAAATTGCTTCTCGACGCCCGCCTCACAGAAAGGCGTTTCAGCGCAAAAAGTGGAGCTAACGTAATAGCCAATCACTGGTGCCATCGAAGGATGCGTATAGACGCGCTGGTAGACACACAGGTTGCCCACATTTGGATTGTTCGTATTGACTGGAATGAGTTCAGAATAGGCGAGCAAAACGCCGTTGCGGTCGAAGATGCGCCCGCGTTTAGCGGTAGCATCGGGCAAACACTTACGTGGCAGCGTCAAAATGGCGTTGCTGGCAACCTGCTGCGCCACCACCACCTGCCAGTAGACTAACCCGACGCTGGCCGCGATAAAAAGCGCCATAAACACCAGGCTCAAGCGGCGAATGCTCGATGTTATATTCATAATATTTCCTCTGATCCAGTCATAAAACCACAGGTTTTTTTTATAGCTTTTCCGGCAAAAGTGTATCACTGTTCTCAGCGATTGACAAGACGGAAAGGTCACAGGGATCGTGGCGTGTCCACCTGTTGAGCGTTTCAGTGGCGCATAAAACGGCGATGGCGCAGCAGGCCAGGAACGCGCCCAGCAAGTAGCCGCCGATCATGTCGGTGAACAGGTGAGCGCCGATATAGAACTGCCCAAACCCTCCGGCAAACGACAGCGCAAGAAAAACGAGCATCAACAGACGGCGCAAGAAACGTTTTCTCACCTGCCGCCAGGTCAACCATAAGGCAACCAGCCCGATGAGCATCCAGCGATACGAATGACCACTGGGGTAGCCCGTATAGCCGAAATAGCTATCGTCATTACTGCCATCTATCGAAAGGACCGCGCTGGCGGCGGCTTGCTTCTCGGCCACACGGAACGATGGGGCATCGGGCGCGACCGACGCCACACCCAGCGATAACGGTATCAGTCTCAAGTGCGACACGCGCCAGATTTGGGGACAACCCAGGGCAGCCATCCCCGTTCCAAAGGCGGCGGGTACCGGCTGGGCAATGTATTGTTTCCCCAGTACCTCAACTCCAATACCAGTACCGAACAGCAGCAGCAGCGCGAACGCGAACCGCAGGCGATACTTGAGCAATAAGCACACAACGCATACCATCAGCAACAACACCAGGCTCACAGGCGCTTCGCCCAGATATTTCCACTGGTAAACCACGCAATCGAAACGCGCCAGAGGACGCTGCAAGAGCCACTGTTCTTGCTGCACGGTGAGCGCGGCCAGGCTATCATTGACAACAAGCATCGTATAAACGACAAACCCCGCCAGCGGAACCAGCGCAAGCAGTAACCATTGATAGATGGCCGGAATACGTTTCAAATACATACTCATACTATTTCACGCTACCAGATTTCTCTTTTTACATAACGCGCATTATAACAGATAACGAACAAGCATAGAACATCTCCTGCCCACCTGATGATTTTTTAAGAACCAAAAGTGTCCGGGGCGATCTCCCCTGTCCTGCTGATTTTCGCCAACCAAAATCGGTAATGGACATATTCTCGTCCTGTAGGGACAAGGGGTGGATGCGGGGATGGGCGGGGGG
>DASTKD010000176.1:0-13434 GCA_035716135.1 Ktedonobacteraceae bacterium | reverse complement strand
CTCGCCTTTTATGACTGCATTTATTCGTCCAATTTCATCGGAGTATACCAATCAACCCGCGTTAAGGGCAGGCCACTTGCGCCGTGCGCGGGTTTCGCCAGCAACACCTGGTAGATGTTGCTGTTACCAGTCTCGAAGCCGTGTGCCGCGCCTGCCATGTAGAGACGCCAGATGCGGTAGGTGACATCGCTGGTCAGTTTGCGCGCCTCGTCCGCGTGGGCTTCCAGGCGGCGCACCCAGTGGCGCAGGGTCAGCGCGTAGTGTTCGCGCAGGCTTTCCATGTCGCGCGCCTCGAAGCCGCTCGCCTCGGCTGCCCGCAGCGTCGAACTGACCGGCACCAGCTCTCCATCGGGGAACACGTAATGACTGGCGAAACTGTCTTTCGAGAGCGAGGGAACGGCCATGTTGCTTGCGATGCCGTGATTGAGGAAGACGCCGCCGGGGCGCAGTACGCGCCACGCCTGCTTAAAGTAGGTTGGTAAAAGCGCCTCTCCCACATGTTCAAACATGCCTACGCTGACAATTTTGTCGAAGGAATCGGGCGTGTCCACATCTCTGTAATCGCGCACCTCCACGCGGCAGCGCTCAGCCAGCCCGGCCTGCGCGATACGTTGCCGCGCCAGTTCCGCCTGCGGCTCGCTCAGCGTGATGCCATACGCATCGACTCCGAAGTGCTGAGCGGCGTACAGCACCAGACCGCCCCAGCCGCAGCCGAGATCAAGCAGCCGCTCGCCAGGTTGCAGGCGCAGTTTGCGACAGATATACTCCAGCTTGCGCTCCTGCGCCGTGTCGAGGTCGTCAGCAGGTGTGGCGAAATAGGCGCACGAATAGACCATGCGAGCATCCAGCCACAGCGCGTAAAAATCGTTGGAGCGGTCATAGTGATAGGTCACGGCCAGTTTATCGCGCTCTTTCGAGTGGCGAGTGCCGCGCAAATTCGCCGCCGGGTTGTCCGGTCGAGCCTGACTGCTATGCGGCAGGCTCAGCAGGCGCTTACCAAAGCGCAACTGTTCCACCTTGCCCCAGCTCCCATCGATAAATTGATCCCCCAGCGAGAAGACGGCTTCGATGTCCCCCTCAATATCGAAATCATCGTAGATATACGCCTCGCCCAGCGTCAATTCATTGGGCGGCAGGAACATCTTGCGCAACGCCCCCGCGTGTCGCAGGACAATCGTGAAGAGGGTTGTTTCGCCTGCTCCATCAGGTCTCCAGGTTGTGCCGTCCCATAAACGCACAGCAAAGTTACGCTGCGGGGAAGCGCCCAGGATGTCCTGTAACAAAGACAGGGTGGTCTGAAGCGCCTGCTCGCCGCTTCGGGTGGTTGGAGTCGCCATGCTCTGTGTCTCCTTTCTATTGACATAATACCTTCCCGGAACGCCAGGAACAATATCACCTCGTAAAGCAGCATATCCGATAATGCAGAATAAAAGAATGGCGTTGTTATATCATGCTGGTATCAATGATGTTATGATAAAAGAGGCGGATGAATTGTGACAACCGAAAAGGGTAATGGAAGGCGGAGCCTCGTCTCCTGATGAATTTTTCCAACCCAATAGGGTAATGGCATCCCTCCGTTCTGTAGGGACAAGGGGCGGATGTGGGGAAAGGTGGGGGCCTTGTGCTTGTCCTCGTGGCAACATGATTCCGTTGGGATAACGTGATGCATTGCCGAATGGCGTACACCCAACGAGGACAAGCACAAGGCCCCCTCATCCACCCGACCCCACCCCTTGTCCCTACAGGACGCAGGCACGCCCATTCCCCCATTCGGTTGCCAAAGATCATCAGGGGACGCTTGCGTCGCCCGCGTTGCCAGTTGAACGCATGATTCGTCGGTATATTAAGAGGGACGCGGGCGACCACAAGGGTCCCCTCCCCACGTCCACCCCGCCCCTACGGATACGGCAGAGCATTTCAAAAAACCTGCGCGGCCAGTTCGCGTATGGCGTCGATCATTTCCGGGGCGTTGCGCGCGAATTCGGTGCGTACAGGCAGGCGGGACTTGAAATCTTCGACGGTGACGTCATCGAGGAAGCGCGTTCCTTCGTTGTCGAGCATGACGCGCGGCAAAAGCACGAGATCGCCCAGGTTGTGGTTGGCGAGCAGCGCGTCCAGCACGTCCTGCCCGCACAGCAGGCCGGCCACTGTGACTTCGGGGCCGAAGAACTGGTTGACGATGGGCAAAACCTGCACGTCGAGATTTTCGATGTGGCGCAAGTCCGCCGCGAATTGTTCGATGACGCGGCTTGCCATTGTGCTGGTCACGAGGGTGACGCGGCGCGGCTGTGGCATTCGCGCGGGTAGTTTGCGTTTGCCGCGCGCCCATTGATCGATCAGGTAGCGCGTCATGCCGACGCCATTTTCGATTTGCGCGTAAGAGCCATAGTGGCGGGCTGGCGGGAAGTCGCGCCCGGTGATGTAGTACCATTCGTCCGAGAGATAGACAAAGGGGGAGCCGTCGGCGCTTTCGGCCTCGAAACGTCGCTGGTGCTGCTCAACTTGCTCGATTACCGCCTCGGCCTCTTCAAGCGTATAGTGGCGCAGGGCGGGCAAATCGCCTGTTTTCATCATGTTGTTATATCTGGTGAGACCCACCGGCACGGCTGAAATTGATTCGACGATGGGACGCAGCGCAACCAGGTCGGCGATGCTGCGATCAAGTTGCGGGCCGTCGTTGATGGGCGGACACAGCACAAGCTGCGTATGGCAGGTGATGCCCATGCTGCCCAGGCGTTGAATGTGCGCGATGATGTCGCCCGCGCGCGGCCCGTCCACCATCTTGCGCCGCAGGTCGGGGTCGGTCGTATGCACCGAGACGTACAGCGGCGTCAGCTTTTGCTCGTCCAGTCGCTGCCAGTCAAGCTCTTTCAGGTTGGTCAGCGTGATGAAGTTGCCAAACAGGAAGGAGTAGCGGTAATCGTCGTCCTTGATATACAGTGTGGAGCGCATCCCATGCGGCAACCCCGGCTGAGCCGCGAAGCGTTCGGGCAAGCCCTTAATAAAGCAGAAGACGCATTTATTGGCGCACTGGCGAATAAAGGGCGCAGGCTCCTCGCCGAAAAGCACCCCCAGGTTCTCATCGTAGGTCTTATTTACCTGTATTTCGTGCTGGTTCAGTTGCCGCTCAAAGCCGATGGTCAATTCTTCGTCGGCCACATAAAAGCGAAAATCCACCAGGTCGCGCACCGCGTGACCATTGATCGTGCGAATCAAATCACCCGGCTGTAATCCAGCCCTGTCCGCCGGACTATCCTCAACCACCTCCCGCACCCATCCATACATTTTTGGCATTGGTTGTTGTTTCCTTAATAATGGGGTATATCCAGTGAATTATAGCCGTTATGGAGGAATGCGTCAAATTTTTTGTATGTTAGAACTTATTCGTTCGCTTTGGCTTCCAGGATAATCTCCCTGATCTGCTCGACGGACAGGGTCTGTATATCCTTGCGATCACCCTCTATCGTCAAAAGCAGCATCTGTTTCTGCCCCGGATCATCGTGTAAGAAGCTATACAGCGTCTGCGCCACCCTTTGCGCGGCGTTCTCGGCTCGATCACCATGTTTCTTAATGCCGATAGCCACCAGCGCCGGGGCCTTCAAATCATGCGGCTCGATCAAGTCCACATCCACATCATGCTCATGCTTCAAGCGCTGCTCCAGCGCCCTGAGATGCTCCTTCGTATCCGAAAAGAACTCAATCGTAATCGTCGTGTTCATACGCTTTGCCTGCTCCTTCTCATTATTGCACCGGTACTAAGCGATGATCGAATTGCTGCTATTATATCTGCATTCACCTGTCATGGCAAGCTAACACGCTAAGCAGGGCTTGCGAATGATTGCCTGGAAGACGTGAAATAGTGAAAGGAGAAAGGCGACCGCAAGGGTCGCCTCTACTATGACACGCAATCGTTCCCAGGTTCGTTCATAGTAGAGGCGACCCTTGCGGTCGCCTTATCCCACCACGCAGTCATTCACAAACCCCGCCGATTTAAGAGCAGTGGTAGAAATACCCTCTTCAATATGCTATAATAAGTGAAGTAATATCCCATTTATGGCAGATTTGGAGACCTTTTAAGGTATGCAATATACACCCGGTTCGGATAACGGTTTAGGGGCGGGGAACAGTAACGGTAGTTCGTTTGTCAATCGCCGCGAGGCGCGCGCCAGTAACGATACAGGTATGTTGCCAATCGTTACGACAGGTCGCAATTACGCGGGTTCGCTCGATCTTGAAAAACTGATCGCCAGCTTGAAGGAACTCTTCGCGCAAGACCGTCAGATAGCCAGCCAGCAGGACAGCACACGCTGCGGCATCTGCTACATGCACTCTCCGGTAAGCGAATTGTATTACCGCGAAGAAGAGGGGTTCTATGTGTGCAACGGGTGCGAACGCGCCCTGAGCAAAACCAGCGTTCCCATGCTGCGCCGCCAGCAAAAACACTAGGAAACAGTTACCAGGGCGAACGCACATTTTTCCGGGCGATCGTGTGCAGCGAGAGCCAGGGCGACCGCAAGGGTCGCCCCTACAATATTACGAATTTGTGAACCGCTTCGTGGTATTGTACGGGCGACCCTTGCGGTCGCCCTGGAAAAATGTGCGGTCGCCCTGGTAACTATTCCGCTGGTATTCCTGCTTCCTCAAATTCTTCTTCCGTTACTTCGCGTAAATCTTCGGGGCGATCCAGGCGGTCGAGAAAAAGAATGCCGTCGAGGTGATCGATTTCGTGCTGGAGTACGCGCGCGTACCAGCCTTCGGCGCGCACGCGCACCGGCTTGCCACGCACATCCAGTCCTTTGACCACAACCGAGGTGGCGCGCCGGATGTTATCACCAGCGTAGCCGGGGATACTCAGGCAGCCTTCGGTACCGAGTTCTTCGCCCTCGGCTTTGACGATTTCAGGGTTGAACAACGCTACTTTGTTTTCTTCATACTCGGCCACGAACAGGCGAATGGAAATGGCGATTTGCGGAGCCGCCAGCCCGGCCCCGTGCGCGGCGTGCATGGTCTCGAACATATCATCAACCAGCTTCTGCATGGAGGCATCGAAACGATGCACCTTTTTGCCTTTTTGCCGCAGTATCGGGTTTTCCGACGTAATAATTTTGTGAATTGCCATACGATCTTTTCCTACCAGATGGTACGATAACATGATTCCGTTGTTGTTAATCGATTATATCGTATCATATTAGACATGAACATGCTAGAGAGTATCGCGGCCTTTATCGACCAGTATGCGTTGTTTCCGCCGGGCGGCAAGGTGATTGTGGCTGTTTCGGGCGGAGCCGATTCGCTTTGCCTGCTGCACCTCTTAAACCAACTGTGCGGGTCGGGCAAACGCTATGCCGCCATCCAGTTGCGCGCCGCGCACCTCAATCATCAATTGCGCGGCGCGGCCAGTGAGCAGGATGCCGCCGCCGTCGCAGGTATCGCCAGCGCGTGGGGCCTGCCGTTTACCACTGGCACGATCGACGTTCCGGCGCTGGCGCGCAGCCAACATCGCTCCATTGAGGACGCGGCGCGGCTGGCGCGTTACCGTTTCCTGCGCGAAGTTGCCCAGGGACAGCCTATCGCCGTCGCGCATCACACTGACGACCAGGTGGAGACGCTGTTGCTCCACTACCTGCGCGGAAGCGGGTTATCTGGTATGGTGGGGATGCAGCCGCGCCAGGGAGACATTATTCGCCCCCTGCTGGGCGTCACTCATGCGCAAACGGTGGCCTATTGCCAGCAACATGGCATCGAGCCGCTAGAAGATGCGAGCAACGCCGACCCGGCCTATACACGCAACCGCATCCGCCATCAACTACTGCCGCTCATGGAGTCGATCAATCCCGGCTTTCGCGCCACGCTTTTACGCAGCGCCGCCGTCATGCGCTCCGATCTCGACTATATCGAGGCACAGCTTGATGCTTGCTGGCCCGGTGTTATCTCCTCCGAGCAAGAGGACGCCATCACCCTGCAACTGGAGAAGCTGGCAGCGTTGCCCGCGAATCTCCAAAGGCACCTGGTACGGCGCGTCACATCCCATCTGTGCGGTGGTCAATCGCCCCTGGAGCCGCGCCACTACGCGCTGATCGAGCAACTATTACAGGCTCCGGCGGACAGGCAAACGCGCTCGCTCGATCTGCCGCAAGGCTTGCGCGTAACTCGCGTTTTGCATAAAGCGACTTTTGAACGTCTTCATACTAACGATTTGGTGGATGGGAGTGATAGCGGTGAACGTGATATTAGAGGACGCGAGGGGGGCGGACATGGGGGGGACGGACGCGATAAATCGCGTCCCTACAACAGTGGGGAAGAGGTGGAGTTGAGCGTGCCGGGGGAAGTGGCTGTGCCGGGGACGGCGTGGATTGCCAGGGCCGAGATACTTGCGGATGGGTTGCAAGAGAGGGTGAAAGAGGCACTGCGCTGCGAGGATTGGACGGAAGTGTGGCATTTGCTGCCGCTAAGCCGTTATGTTGTGTATATAGATGCAGCCAGCGCCGCTAGTGTTTTGCGTGTGCGTACCCGGCGTCCCGGTGATCGTTTGCAGCCACTGGGTATGCAACATGAAAAAAAAGTGCAGGATGTGCTGGTGGATAAGCGTATCGCCCGCCCGCTACGTGATTCCATCCCCCTCTTTTTTTCGGCGTCCCACTGCGTCTGGCTGGCCGGCGTCGCTCTCGATGAACGAGTGCGGCTGACGAGCCAGACTGAACGTATAGTACGTATATGCATCATTCCAGCGTAATCAAATAGAAGGATACCAGGGCGGGAACACAATCAAGGGGAGAGAACATGCACCAGGACATCGAAGAGATACTGTTATCATCTGAAATCATCCAGGCGAAAGTCGCGGAATTAGGCAAGCTTATCACGGCTGATTACCGCAATAAGAACCTGCTCTTACTTGGAACGTTGAAAGGGGCGGTACCGTTTATCGCGGATCTGGCGCGCGCCATCGACCTGCCCCTGGAGATCGATTATATGGCGGTCTCCAGCTATGGTAATAGCACCGAGTCGAGCGGCGTGGTACGCATCCTCAAAGACCTGGAAGGGCCGGTACAGCAAAAAAATGTGCTTATCGTAGAGGATATTATCGATAGCGGCCAGACGCTGCATTATTTAATGGATGTTCTGCGCCAGCGCAGGCCGTTGAGTTTGCGCGTCTGCGCCCTGCTCGACAAGGGGCGGGAGCGCGTCAAGCCCGTCGAGCTTGACTACACCGGCTTTCAAATACCCGACCGCTTTGTCGTCGGCTACGGATTGGACTACGCGCAACTGTATCGCAACCTGCCCTATATCGGCATCTTGAAACCAACGGTCTACGAGGATCAAATAGGCCGGCCTGAAACCTTCCACAAGAGTCCGGCGGAAGATCACTAGAAAGATTTTGATGTCATGACAGCAGTTGGCGTGATTGGCAGCGGCGCGTGGGGAACCACTCTGGCCCTCCTGCTGGCAAACAAAGGGATGGAAATAACGCTGTGGGAACACCTGCCCGCGCGCGCCGTTGCCATGCAGCAGAGCCGCGAAAACACGCTGTTCCTGCCCGGCTTTCATTTCCCGGACAACCTGCATGTCACCTCTGATATTGCGCGGGCGACGCGAGGAAAGGACTTGTTGCTCTTTGTCACACCTTCGCAGCGAATGCGCGAAAACGCGCGCCTGCTCGCTCCCTATCTTGACGGCGGCACGCTGTGCCTGAGTTGCAGCAAGGGTATCGAGGTCGGCTATCTCAAGCGCATGACCGAGGTTATCACGGATGAGATTCCTGCTGCCGCCAATCGCATCGCGGCATTGAGCGGCCCCAATATTTCGTTAGAAATCGCGCGGAGCCAACCGACCGCCGCAGTCGTGGCGGCCACCAGCGAAGAGGTGGCTGTGCGCATCCGCGATATGGTCAATACACCCCTCTTTCGCATTTATACGTCAAACGATGTGATAGGTGTCGAGTTGGGCGGCGCGTTGAAAAACATTATCGCCATCGGCGCGGGTTTCAATGAGGGGATGCAGTACGGCGAAAATGCCAAAGCCGCCTTTATCACGCGCGCCCTGGCGGAGATCGCGCGCCTGGGTATCGCGGCGGGCGCGCACCCCCTGACCTTCATCGGCCTGGCGGGTATTGGCGACCTGATTACGACGTGCGCCAGCCCGCTCAGCCGCAACCAGCAACTTGGCCGTCGCCTGGCGGCTGGCGAAAAGCTGGAAGACATCCTGGCGTCCACCCACAGCGTCGCCGAGGGCATCTATACGACGAAGGCCGCGCTGCAACTGGCGAAACGCTACAACGTTGAACTGCCCATCACGCAGCAACTCAGCCTGGTGCTTTTCGAGGGACTTGATCCGCATAAAGCCGTGCCAGAGTTGATGATGCGCGACCCCAAAAGCGAGATGGAGTGGAGACGCTAAATCGCACGTAGCAAATGGTACTCCCTGGCTCCTTTGCGCATAACTACGTACTGTCCCTCGATCAAAAGCGAGCGGCCAAGCAGGGTTTGCGCATCGGAGACGCGGCGGTTATTGACGTAGATGCCGCCGCCCTCGATCAAGCGACGGGCCGCACCGCGCGAGGTGGCATAGCCACAGGCGATTACCGCGTCCACGATGGGCAGCCCGTCGCCCTCGAAGCTCGTGGCTGGCAGGTCGCTGGATGGCACATCGGCGAAGATGTCCAGCACGTCGCGCGCGTCCAGGTCGGCAATTTCGCCACCAAACAAGACTTGCGACGCCTGCATCGCTTTGCGCAGTTCGTACTCGCCATGCACCATGCGCGTCACCTCTTGCGCCAGTCGTCGCTGCGCCGCGCGTTTCTCCGGCTCGATTTGCATAGCGGCCTCCAGTTCCGCGATTTCGGCCTGACCGAGCATAGTGAAGAATTTCAGGTATTTCACGGCGTCGCGGTCATCGGTATTGATCCAGAACTGGTAGAAGCGGAACGGCGAGGTGAGACTGGCATCCAGCCAGATCGTCCCGGCCTCCGTCTTGCCGAACTTGACGCCTGCCGAGGTCGTCACCAGGGGGAAGACCATGCCATAGCCGCGCGCTCCGCGCAACTTGCGGATCAGTTCGGTGCCAGCCACGATATTGCCCCACTGGTCGCTGCCCCCCATTTGCAACGTGCAGTGATAGCGATCATACAACTCCAGGAAGTCGTAAGATTGCAGCAGCATGTAGCTGAATTCGGTGAATGATATGCCGTCGCCCTGCTCGTAACGCCGCTTGACCGACTCCTTCGCCAGCATGTAATTGACGGTAAAATGCTTGCCCACGTCGCGCAAGAAATCCACCATACTAATACTCGTCAGCCAGTCCGCGTTATTTACCAGCATGGCCGGATTACTGCCATGCTCAAAATCTAAAAAGCGGCCAAGCTGCCCGCGTATACCCTCAACATTAAAAGCAATCTGCTCCTTTGAAAGCAACTGGCGTTCCAGCGTCTTGCCGCTGGGGTCGCCGATCATGCCCGTGCCGCCACCCACCAGCGCGACAGGCTTATGCCCATAGCGTTGCAGCCGCACCAGTTGCATAATCTGCACCAGCGAGCCGACATGCAAGCTCGCGGCAGTCGGATCAAAGCCGATATAGCCGGTCATAGGCTCTTTCAATAACGCTTCGTGCAGCCCCTCGGAGGCATCATATAGCATTCCTCGCCACTGAAACTCTTCGTAACTGTTCATTCTGTAACTGTTCCTCGTCCATGTTGTAGGATACAATGATTGCAGCGCTATTGTAGCAGTTGACAGGGACGAGGGCAAGTCTCGGAGGGATAAACTGAAGCACGGCTCGTCATCCCTCACCAGGTGTCATCCTGCACTTCCCCTGTCATTCTGAGCGCAGCGAAGAATCTGCGTGCATTCCGGCGAGAGATTCTTCGCTGCGCTCAGAATGACAGGGGAAGTGCAGGATAAAGTGCGGGATGGCAGGACGAACTCCTGACATACTGTTGTCACACGCATCGTGTACAATCATTCATGATAATATGTGATGCGAACCTCAATATATCTGCAAAGGAGAAAAACATGAAAGTTTTGTTTGTCGCCGGTTTTGGGCCGGTTGTAACAGATATGCAGGCCAGCCAGGCATTCTACGGGCAGGCGCTGGGACTGCCGCTCGAGGGTGACGAAACGTACCTTTTTGCGCACGGCGTCGATGGCGTGAAGCATTTCGCCCTGTGGCCTCTTAGCGCTGCCGCCCAATCTTGCTTCGGAACAGATACATGGCCGCAGCATCTGCCCATGCCACAAAGCTGGATCGAGTTCGATGTCGAAGACGTAGCAGCAGCGACAGCAGAGCTAGAAAATAAGGGCTATCAGGTGTTGCTGGCAACAAAGCAAGAGCCATGGGGCCAGACGGTCACTCGTCTTTTAGGGCCAGATAACTTTCTCGTGGGCATTACGTATACACCGGCACTAAGATAAAAGGAGACAGCATAACATGCCAGATATAACGCAACAGACCATTCTAAAAGAGTTCCAGACCATTCCCGGAATCGGTAAAAGCATTGCTCTGGATTTGTGGAACCAGGGCTTCCGCTCGGTACAAGAACTGGCAGGTCAGGACCCGGAAGAACTATACGTCCGCCAGTGCGAGTTGCAGGGAACGCAGGTTGATCGCTGCCTGCTGTACACATTTCGCTGCGCGGTCTATTATGCCTCCAACGCGGAACATGACCCGGAACTACTAAAGTGGTGGAACTGGAAAGACAGGACAACAGTAACCGTACAGGAGCTTTAGCATCATGGAACGACAAAACATTGCGACTGGCACACCCTGGGAACCCATCGTCGGCTACTCGCGGGCCGTGCGTCTCGGTAACATCATTCATGTCTCAGGCACCACCGCTACCGATGCCAGGGGGCAAATTGTCGGCATTGGCGACCCCTACGCACAGGGTGTGCAGACCATTAAAAACATCGAGTCCGCGCTGCAACGCCTGGGGGCCAGCCTCAAAGACGTGGTGCGCACACGCATCTACGTCCTCGACATCGAACGAGACTGGGAGCAGGTCGGCAGAGCGCACGGCGAGTTCTTCAGCGAGATTCGCCCCGCCACCAGCATGATCGAGATCAAACGCCTCATCTCCCCCGACATGCTGGTCGAAATCGAAGCCGAGGCGATTGTCTCGTAAGTCTTTTCTGAAGCGCACCGATTCCCAGAGTTTGTCATCCCATCGCTTCCCTTTGTCATCCTGAGCGAAGCGAAGGATCTCTCTGCCGCCACGCTGAGATCCTTCGCTTCGCTCAGGATGACAGGCGACGCGCGAAATGAGCTACATTCACGCCATCAGCATAGCATCGCCAAAGCTAAAGAAGCGGTATTTTTCGCGTATGGCTTCTTGATACGCTTTTTCGATGAGGTCTTTGCTGGCGAAGGCGCTTACCAGCAGCAGCAGGGTGGAGCGCGGCAGGTGGAAGTTGGCAATCATGGCATCCACCATCTGATAATGATAGCCGGGCGTGATGAACAGGCGTGTCGCGCCGTGATAGGGGCGAATCTGCCCGTTGTTGAGAGCCGCCACGCTCTCCAGCACGCGCACCGCCGTTGTGCCGACCGCGAAGACGCGCCCGCCTGCCCTGCGCGTCTCATTGATGAGATCAGCCGTCGGTTCGTCCAGATCAATCTCTTCGCTATGCATTTTATGCTCGCGGAAATCCTCTACATCAACGGGCCGGAAGGTGTCCAGCCCCACATGCAGCGTCACGAAACCAACATGCACTCCCTGCCCGCGCAATTCATCCAGCAGGCGCGGCGTGAAGTGCAATCCAGCGGTGGGCGCGGCAGCCGAGCCGCTGATACGCGCGTAAACCGTCTGGTAGCGTTCCGGGTCTTGCAGCGTCTCGTGAATATACGGCGGCAGCGGCATACGCCCCAGCCTGTCGATGCACTGACGGACGGTGATTGATGGGGTATTTGCTGATGAAGCATGTACGGGAACGGAGGGGCCGGACGCGATAAATCGCGTCCCTACAGTGTTTAGCTGGAAGCGCACGATGCGCCCGCCCGCGTCGGTGCGCTGCAATATTTCCCCGCGCAGCAGTTCCGCGCCGCTCTGGTCGCCAAATACGATGCGCGACCCTTCGCGCAGGCGTCGCCCCGGACGTACCAGCGTCTCCCAGTAATCGGCCCCAAGATCGGGGCGTTCGGCCAGCAGCAATACTTCTACCGCGCCGCCCGTTTCGGCACGCTTCCCCAAAAGACGCGCCGGAATGACACGGCTCTGATTGGCGATCAGTAAGTCACCGGGGCGCATATACGCGCCAATGTCATGAAAGTGGCGATGCTCCATTGCGCCCGTCGCGCGATGTAACACGAGCAGACGCGAGGAGTCGCGCGGCTCGATGGGCGTCTGCGCGATGCGTTCCTGTGGCAGGTCGTAATCGAAATCGCTAATGTTGTATGTTGAATGCTCTAACATTCTTACTCTTCCGGTGGGCATTTATCCAATTCGAGGGTGATGGTTTGTAGCACGGATTGCAGGCTCTTTTGTATATTGACAATCTCTACAGGATTCGCCACGCCTTCTTCTTCGTCTTCACGTTCCTCTTCTCTCAATTGCCGCAGCTCCTCCTCTATACGCGCGCGCAGTTTGCGCAACCGGCTGCATCTATCGTTCGTGTCTGGCATATGTCCCTGTTCCTTTCTCAAGTTCTTGCTTGCCCTATTGTACTATACACTGGCTACAGGTCAACCTGCTCTTATCACGCTCCTGGCACACATCTGGCCGTCGATAACGACTGTATTTCATTTTTCCCGTGTATTGGAAAGGGTCCATAATAGAGATTGGTTTACAACTCAATCCAGTAACAAGAAAGCATCTCCCCCATCTCAGGTTCAATGCGTTGCCAGTCCAGCCACCCGCCGTTCTTTTCGATGACGCGCACAGAGGCGGGATTATCGCCGTCGATGGTGAGCATGACGCGCCTGAGGCCAAGTTGACGCGCTTCGTCGAGGACTAAGGCAAGCTGGCAGGTGGCGTAGCCTTTGTTGCGTTGCGATGGGCGGATGTTGTAGCCGATATGGCCGTTATGCTGCTCAAAGGGCGGCATCAGGTGCGGGCGCAGGCGAATTTCGCCGAGCAGGATTTGCGCCTCGTTTGCCAGCCAGTATGTTTGTTGTGGCACGACATCCGGCGGCAGGCCAATGCCCTGCGCCTCGTCCTGTAGTTCCTGGACGAAGGCGGGAAAATCTGCGAGGGCCAGTTCGAAATTGTTGAACCAGGATTCACCGGTCGAGAGAAATTCGCGCACCATCGCAGTATATTCCGCCTCAACCTCGAGCGAGGGTTTGACCAGTCTGAGTCCTGCGCAATTATGCATGTGGTGCTGCCTCTCAGAGTTTCTTGATACCGTGTCTTGGGACACTTGCGGCCCAAACAGCCTGATGAATAATAACGACCAAAACCAGTAATGCGCATGCCTGTGTCCTGTAGGGACAAGGGGTGGATGTGGG
>DASTKD010000175.1:0-6084 GCA_035716135.1 Ktedonobacteraceae bacterium | reverse complement strand
CTACGATATATTACGCTGGAAGGCATGGGAATGGAGACAAACCTACTCTTGACATCTCAGGTATTCGATGCTATCATTTAATCATCTGATTAATACAGTTGACAGATTGATTAATTCAGTGGACTGGCTGGTTAATAATATGGGAGGAGCAGGAGCGAAAGTGAGTAAAGTTGTGCGCGAGCGCGACGCTGAGGTCGCGCGCGAGGCCATTTTGGAGGCCGCGGAAGAGGTGTTCGCGCGCGAAGGGTTTGCCGGAGCGCGTATCGATACGATTGGAGCGGAGGCGGGCTATCACAAAAGCCTGATCTTCCACTACTTCGGGGACAAAGAGGGGCTGTACCGGGCGATCATAGCGAGATTCAAGAAGCGCATGGTCGATGTCTACCTGGGGCCGCTCACAGCCTTTGCGCAGTGCAGCGACGAGATGAGCGCCGAACGGGTGCGCATGTTCCTGGAGTTGAGCATTGATCGCTACTTCGCCTTTCTGACACAGCACCCCCGTAACCTGCATATCATGGCCTGGGAGGCGGCGGAGGGCTGGCACACTTTTCTGGGGAACATGAAAGAGCTTGAAGAACACAGGGCCAGCGCCATTTGCCTGGGAAACTTCTTGCGCAAGGCCCAGGAGGCTGGCATCATCAATCCAAAGCTTAACCCCCGTTTCGTGCTGGTGAGCATTATCCACCTGTGCGTTATGTACCTGCTCAACCTCCCACGCTACCAGTGGTTTCTCGGCGAATCTCTGACCGGTCAGCCGGAAGCGCTGGCGTTTGCGCGCCAGCAGATTGTTGAACTCGTCTTGCATGGCATAGTCAATACGCCAATAGAAGGGTCTGAAAAATGACAAAAGCATACCGGTGGCGAGTGGCGGCTGTGGTTGCGATCGGCCTGTTTATGGCTATTCTGGATAATACTATTGTGAGTGTTACGCTTCCGCAAATGCAAAAAGCGTTTCATACCGATTTTGAAACCATAACGTGGGTAGCTACCGCCTATTTCCTGGCTCAGGCGGCGGTCATTCCTATCGTTGGGTACTTGAGTGATCGCATCGGCACAAAGCTGGTCTTTCTGACCGCGCTGGCCCTGTTTACCGCCGGTTCGGCGCTCTGCGCCTTCGCGCCGACCAAAGAAGCGCTGATCATTTTCCGCGTCTTCCAGGGCATCGGTGGCGGCGCGCTGCTGCCGATGGCGTTTGCGATCATCTTTCGCATCTTCCCGCCGACCGAGCGGGGGATGGCAACGGCGCTGCTCGGCATTCCAATTATGATGGCTCCGGCCTTTGGGCCGACCATCGGCGGTTTCTTGAGTACCAATTTTGACTGGAACGCCATCTTCACCATTAACGTACCTATCGGGGTGGTAGCGCTGATACTGGCTGCCCGGACGCTGCCCGGACGCAAAGCGGAGTCTGAAGGCCAGGCAGCCTCGACGAACAAGAAGCGTTTTGACACGCCGGGCCTGGTCCTTTCGATGGTCGGTTTTACCGCGCTGGTCTACGGTATTACCGAGGCTGGCTCGAAAGGTTGGGGCAATTCGACAGTACTGACCTACATTCTCGTTGGCGCGACAGTGCTGGTGGCCTTTATCGTGGTCGAACTGCTGGTGAGCGACCCGGTGATAGATATGCGCCTCTTTACCAACTACACATTCACGATCTCGAATGTGGCAATGTGGGTCATCTCAGGGGTACTCTTTGGCAGCCTGTTCCTGCTCCCGCTCTTCTTTGAGAATATCCAGGGCGGCACGGCTCTGACGGCTGGCGAACTCTTGATCAGCCAGGGACTGGCAATGGGCGTAGGCATGGCTGTCTCAGGCGCGCTATATAACCGGGTTGGCCCGCGTATCCTGGCGACTGTCGGCCTGATCCTGCTAGTTGTTGGCACGTACAGCCTGACGCGACTGGATGTAAACACCTCCGGTCAGTCGCTGCAAATCTGGTTGATCCTGCGCGGTCTGGGCCTGGGTTTTGCGAACCCGCCATTGCAGACACTGGCAATGTCGGCAGTGAGCAACAGGGCTATGGCTAAGGCTTCCTCGCTGGTCAGCGTGACGCGCATCGTTGCCAGCGCAATCGGCGTGGCAGGTCTGACCACCTACCTGACCCAGCAAACGGCAACTCATGCCCTGGCTATCGGGAAATCGATTCAACTGGGTCTGACAACGCACCAGCTCAGCGGAGTGGCCGCGACCTGCGTTCAAGCAGCCGGTCGCACGCTCAATCAGACTGCGCTACGCGCCTGCGTGACACAGCACGCGGCCACCCAGGGTCTCAATGATACCTTCTGGTTGGTCCTGGTCTTCTGCGCGGCCTCAATCGTGCTAACCCTGGTCGTCGGACGCGATCCGGCCATCCGGGCGTATAAAGAGGCAAAAACGCGCGGAGAAGAGGTGACACGGGAGCGTGTACCAGCATTGAGCGAGTAACAAAAGCGCTTCTGAGTCCTCCCGCCACCTGTCATCCTGAGCGCAGCGAAGGATCTCTGTCGTACCAACGAGAGACCCTTCGCTGCGCTCAGGATGACAGGATAAATCGCGTCAGACGAGGTCTGGCGGGAGATGGGCCGCCGCTGCATATGCAGCATCGATGCTGCCGCGACCCACCAGTATCTCATCAAACAAGCGGGCGGCATCGACTCTGCTTTCTTCTCCCCAATCGTCCTTGAAAAACACGTCTCTGGCGCACTCGATCAGGTCTTGCACGACCCGTTCCCAGCGATAGTATGTGAGCGCAACCCAGTTAACCTCAGGATGTCCGTAGCCTTCCCAGAACGCATTTGCTCGCGGTTCCCAGACAAAGATGAAATCACGTTCTTTGAGAGCCAGCATTACATCATTCCAATCGATAACGAATACGTGGCCGCTATGGTCGCGTATCAAATTGGCCGGATGCAGGTCCGCATGACAGATGACGAATGGACTTGATTGTCTTTGAAGCATCCCTGCCAGCTTTTCAAGGGAGTTCACCGCCATATGAATCGTGGATTGATGCGCCACCCAGGAGGAGCGAAGAGCGCGTTCAGGGACACTGCCCCCTGCGGAGTACATGTGACGGGTCTCAAAGGCACGAATCCAACGGGCATATTCCGCCACATCAAAGGTTTCTTTGCGCAGTAACTCAAACCCCTCAGCAGGCACAGCGACCTCGTGAATGCGTTTGAAAGTAGCTCCCGCCTCCTGCCACTGCTCATCCGTCATCCCCGTCAAGCTTGTATCTCCCTCGATAAAAGGGTACACGATCACCGTCCACGCTTCCGCCCGTGTCCACAACGCATTATTCTTCGTGGGCAGGGGAGCCACCACGGATGCGATGCCCTGATCTCTGAGATAGCTCGGAATAAGACAACTCGGTTCGTAGAGCAATCCAGACCTGGCTTTGAGCAAATATGAAGCCCCCTGCTCACTCATCACACGATACACCCAACTGTCGTAATCAAGCCCCCTGGGAAGAAACTCAAGTGTGACGGAGACTATATCATACTGTTCCTGTAAAGTGGCTTGCAAAAGTTCGTCTGGAATATTCGGTTGCTCGCGCATAGCTATGCTCGTCCTATTCTTTCTTGCACACGCCCTTTTGCGCCTATGACCGGACACAAAGGAGCCTGGACTAAATGCGGGGAAGTGAGATGTTTACGTGTGGTTGGTCAGAAAGAACGAAAGAGCCATCTAGAATAGAACATTACCACCTGTTTAGTGGCATGTTGCGATCACGAAGGATATATAAGCTGATCCCTCTCAGGATATGAGGTATGCTCAAACCTGTGCAACCACACCGTCTGAACAAACGCTAATAGTACCCATTAAGGCACCTCCTTTATCAGTCTTCGCGTCAAGTATAACACATTTAGGAGAAGGTGGATTCCTGATGAACATTAACAACCAGGATAGGTCATGCTTTGTCATCCTGAGCGCAGCGAAGGATCTCTCGCCTGGGACTGAGATCCTTCGCTGCGCTCAGGATGACAGGACAGGCAGTAGTCGTTCAAATTTGACTTTCGCCCTTATTCTCCATAGACATAATTCAAAACATCATCCTCGACGCGCGTGGGGATGACCATGAGGCGGGCGTCCTGGCGGGCGGGGCCGGAGAGGCGGCGGCCATCGACGCGGGCGTATTCGGCTCCGTGCCAGGGGCAGACGAACTTGTCTTCTTTGCACTCGAGCGGGCCGCCGAGGTGCAGACAGACATTGGCGATGGCGCGCGGCCTGCCATTGACTTTGTAGACAAGCACCGAACGCCCGAAGAAATCGACGGCCTTCGCGCCTTCTTCGGGAATCTCATTTACGGGACACAGTGGAACTTTCATTATCGGTATCACCTTTCTTCCGGTTAAATGATTGTATTGGATATAGTTGCATATGCAACTATATCCAATGATACTATAACATGGTTGCGTTGTCAATGGTTGCATATGCAACTATTGAGGCGGGAGTGAGAGCAAGAGTAAGAACGCTTACCACAGTTTCAGCTTGTAACAGCCCCCAAATCGCCGTTAGGAGGTATACTGTTTTTGACAGGACGGGTAAAGATCAGCCAAACACGTTCGCAACGAAAGCCTGAGATTTGGTCGTCGTCCAACGAGAGCGAAAGGAATAATCGATATGGAAGATATCCTGAAAAATAAAACAGCCGTGGTGTACGGAGCAGGTTCCATAGGCGGCGCTGTAGCTGCGGCATTTGCTAAGGCTGGCGCGACCGTCTTTGTAGCTGATCACAACGAGGACACACTCAAAAAACTGGCTGGCAAAAATATCCAGACAGAGCGATTGGATGTGCTTGACAGGGATGCAGTTGCTGCTTTTGTCAAATCAGTCGTCGAAAAGACCGGCCATGTTGACATCTCATTTTGTGCCACCTCGACTCACAAACCAGGGGGCGAGCAAGGCGCAGCGCTGACTGAGTTAAGCTATGAAGATTTTTCGATGCCAATTATCGACTACACGAAAGCAACGTTTAATACGGCCAATGCGGTCTATCCGTACATGGTAAAGCAACACTCGGGCGTCATTATGGGCATGACGGCTGTTG
The DNA here is from genome assembly GCA_035716135.1 of Ktedonobacteraceae bacterium. GTDB lineage: Bacteria > Chloroflexota > Ktedonobacteria > Ktedonobacterales > Ktedonobacteraceae > CF-113. Next base: position 1,058 of record DASTKD010000175.1, on the reverse strand, counting down.
TTTCTCAAATGCCTTTGCCCTACACAGCAGGCTTTGGCCCAGCATGGGCGGCCGTTGAAGCGATGCTTCGCTTGCTGGCAGCAGAATTGGGACCATATGGCATTCGTACCGTCTGCCTGCACTCGGCTGGTTCGGAAGGCGCGACCGACAAGACGCTCGCCCAGAGCAACCCTGAGCTTGATAAACGCGCCGAAGCATGGGGCCAACGCTGGATGAGCCGCAATCTTTTGGGCAAGGGTCCTACTTTGGAAGAAGTTGGTAATATGGCGGCCTTTATGGCATCCGATCTAGCAGGCGCAACGACTGGAACGACCGTCAGCCTGACCGCCGGCATGGTAAATCAGTAGGACGTGGAAGGGCGTCAACCAGGAAATAAATGCCTCGTTAGTAGTTGTATTAGCAACTACTATGTGTTATATTTTCGACATGGAAACAGAGCTTGAACAATCACGCCTTGTAGCATGGAGAACTTTTCTTACCGCCCATGCCGCGCTGATTAACCAGATCGAGCGCGAATTGCTGGCAGCCGGGGTTGTGCCATTGAGCTGGTATGACGTGCTGTTCGCGCTCTACGATGCGCCCGGCCAGCGTTTGCGTATGAACGAGCTTGCCAGCGCCATCGTACTGAGCCGCAGCGGGCTGACGCGCCTGGTTGACCGCTTAGAGGCGGAGGGATTGCTGGTGCGCGAGCGATTGGCGAGCGACAGGCGCGGTGCATATGCGGTTTTGACGGGAAAGGGGATTGAGGCCATGCGCGAGGCATGGCCGGTGTATGCAAAAGGCATAGACGAGCATTTCGCGCGCTACCTCAATAACGAAGAGGCGCGAATAATGGCCGGAGTATTCCAATCAATTTTAAGCCGTGCCAAACGTCAGCCCCAACTCCCGTAGCCATTTGCGATAGGCGATGGCGGTGCGGTCGGAGCGCAGGTGCAACTCGGCTTGCAGGTCGAGGGGCAGCATTTCGGGACGCTGCGATTCGACGATCGGCACATCCTGCCAGGTTATCATGTCTTCGAACTGGCGCACCTGTTCATCGGGAACGGCGTCATAATCCC
>DASTKD010000174.1:0-4846 GCA_035716135.1 Ktedonobacteraceae bacterium | reverse complement strand
CGGCCGGTGAGGGCCGGGGCGCGTTATTAGAATACGTATCAACGATTTGCATCAAATATACCTTTATTCAGGGCGCGACGGCGACGGTGGTATGCGACTCGGTGACGGCGGCGCGACAGATGGACGCGCAGGCGGTCTCATCGCCGGCTGATTGTTCGCCAGAGGTAACGGCAGCTCCGGCATGTTACCGGGGTTAGATAACGGGTACTGCATTCCACCACCAAACGAGGGCGGCTCCATTAGCGTCGAGGTGGGAGTAACACGCCCGGCAGGTGTAAGCGGCACGCCACCGAATGAAGGCGGCGAAGTTCTGACAGGCGGCATATCCATCACCAGCGGCTCTGACTTCTGCCCGTTGCTGCCATTATGACCATTGCCATTATGGTTTTGCGCGGAGACCACCGTTTCAGGCGTTGCCGTTGTATTGACCACCGATGCAGTAGCATAGAACTTATTGCGCTTGCGTCTGGGCGCGCGATTCATAATCACGCCCGACGGAATCTTCGCCAGCGAACTGAGTAGCTCTTTGGCCCGCAACAGGTAGGCCATCTTATCATGGCGCACATCCACAACCATCATCACGCAATCCGACATGGTTGCCAGCAGCAAAGCGTCCGCATTACTCAACAATGCAGGCCCATCGATAATGATTATATCGGTTTTATTGCGCATCTGGGTGAGAATCGACGGCAATTTCTGTTCCAGCAAAATCGTAGGATCGCCGATTGGAGCGCCGGCAGGCATTACCCACACGCCGGGAACATTACTGCGCTTCACCACATCATCGACATTACTTGAAGACCTGAGCGCGCTCGACAGGCCATCGGCGGACGCGCCCATATTAAAGGCAATATGCGTACCGGGCTTGCGTAAATTTCCATCCACGACCACAACCGAACCGCCCGCGTTGGCGAAGTTGGCCGCGAGAGCTGCCGCTATGGTCGTCTTCCCCTCTGCTTCCTGAGCGCTCGTTACCAGCAATACCCCGCCACGTGGGGCCTGCCACTGGCTCGTTTTAAGTCCTGTCAGCTTCAGACCCGCGTAGATATTGCCGATTTCCGCGAGTGATTCACCGGAAGGCTGAGTCGGCTTAGCAGCCAATGCTCCACTGGTGGTGACGGACCCCAGGTAGGCAATACCCAGTTTGTTTTGCACCTGCGCTTCGTCTCGCAGACGATCATCCAGGAAGATCATGAGCATCATAATGAGTATGCCGACTAACAGGCCGACGGCAGCGGTCGCCGCTACAACAATGCTTGTCTTGCTGGCCGCAACCGCATCCCCTTCCTCCGCGTGTTGGACAACGGACACATCGCTGCGTACCGTCAGCGGCAGATTGAGCAACTGGGATTGCAAATTGTTGATAGTTGTATTGACACTGTTCAAGCTGTTATTGGTGAATATATAGTTCGGATCATTGGTGTTGCCAATCTTCACCAGGGAGGCTTGCAACTGCTGCTGCTTCTGCTGATAGGTAGCCAATTGATCGGTCAGACCTTTGCGCAGCGTATTTAAGGCGTCCTGTGATTGCTGCTGGCTATACAGGATAAAGCCATCCGCGACATGATTGGCAAGAAACACTGCATCAGCCCTGCTGGTCGCGGTAGCCGTGATGGCAACAGTGGCGGAGGTGGTCGATGCGACTGCCGTATCATCATTCAGCAGGTCATCCGGCTGGAACCCCCGTTTGCCAATGGCGGGATCGTGGTTATAAATAAAAATCATAACCTCGCGGGTAGGAATTTCACTGGCGTAGGTATTGGCCTCAGCCAGGCTCTGCGTCGGGTCGGTCGAGGATGTGAGAGAAGTGATACTGGTACCCGGCGATCCGGTTTGCACCAGGATCGTCGCGGATACTTGAAAAGCCGGAGGGATGGATTTTGCGATGTAAAGCCCCACACCAGATGAAAGCACAACGCAGACAAGTAATATCCAACTATACTGTTTGATGGCAGGTAAATAGCGTTTCAACGAACTTCCTCCTCAGAACTCAAAACATTGTTAGTTTTATGATACCGTGTTTCCAAAGCGCACAGTGAAATAGCGAGTGACAGGGCATCCCCTCTCTCGTCCTCTTCGCCACCATACAACCCCCGCAAAGTGTACCATGCCAGGCGTAACTCCCCAGGCGGAAGGCTATTGGATTCTGGTTACGATTTTGGCATTCCGGTTAAGAAATCATTACCATCTCTATTAGGCCGAGAGGAACACTTTGATCATCATGATCTGGTTTGTCTGGGCGATGTTATCCTGTGTGGTTGTCATAAGCACAACCACTCCTTCTTGCATACCGGAAGCGTTCAGGCTGTAGCGAATCACATTACTGAAATTGACATAGCCGGAACCGCCGATGGGGCCAGAATTACCAACCTTGAGAAAGGTGTCATCGTACAAAACGATTTCGCCCAGCAGACTCTTGCCCGCCTGCCCGACGCCGGTGACGGTGACAGGGCTGGTAAGCTGCGCGCCATTGGCCGGATTGCTAATCGTCGTGTTTGTGTCAAGCGGGGTAACGCCGGCGATTTCCAGCACATTGTTGGTATTGCCATCCAGGTGGTGGCAGGTAGCGACGAAGCCCCCGCCGCCTGTCCCAAGATTCGTAAGCTGGACAGTAACCGTATCAGTAGGTTTCAGAAATTTCAGAACGGCTGCTGTTGTATTCAACCAGTGAAACACGTCGTTTGCCAGGTGGCCGCTTTCGGCAGTGCAAGAAACTTTCCAGGCGTTGGTATTTTGTCCGGCGGCCAGTTGCGCAGTAACAATAGCATTGTCCGCCTCGGCCTGATAGTGCGTCATGTCTGGATAGACAAAGGGAAATAGCACCTGCGCGAAGGTCGAACCATTCCACTGGTATTCTTTGAACAGGTCGGGTATACTCATAGTCGCGCTTTTCGGACCTACTTCCGCCGTATCGAGTGTACCGGTGGGGCTAATCTGCGCATCGCCATCGATCAGATCGGTCAACTTGAATGTCTGCGTGGGCGTCCCGCCGAGATTGTCAAAGACATACACATCCAGGCGTGCATCCGGGGTATAATAGCCGACCCCTACCACCGCTTCGAGGCTGCCCGCGCCTTCCAGGCTGCCGCATGTGACCAGTTGCACTTTATTGACACTGGCTTTTGTCCCCAGCAAGCTATCCCACTTATAGGAAGCGACGGTGGATGAACAGCTGCTGCTGATATGCGTCGTAATCGTACGTGGGGTAGGCGTCGGCGACTGTATCGCTGCGCTGGTTGGCGATGCATAAGCCTGAGGCGTCGCCGGTCCGCTCTTCGTTGGCGTGAAGAAAGGATTACTGCACGCGCATAGCAACAACATGAGACCCGCGCTGCACAGCGCCAGCATTCCCTTTGGGCTGACGCGCCTCCTGCTATGAAAATAGCCACGCTTCTCTCTATGCTGATCTAGCTTTTTATACAACAATATGAACCGCTTCATCATCGCTAACTCTCCGCTTATCGCATAAACAATCCAATACCTGATGTTCATAATCGGCCTATCAACAAACGGGAACAGGCCGTGTTTCGTGACTTCTACAACTATGTGGGACGATAGAAACGAGCGTCTGTAACATCGATATATGCCATTAGGACTCTTTACTTAGAGCGATAAAACAGGCGAAGCCAGTTATCGTTTCGTAACCATAGATAAGGTATCATCACCAATCCATTACCATCTGTCTCTATACGCAAAAAAAGAGATGCGTTATGTTAGCTGTGTTATGTTGGTAGTAATACAAGGAGAAGATTCTGATGAGTGTGATAGAGAAAGCGAAGCACCGCTCCAAACAGGTGTATAGAATAGCCAGCAGTCCGGCGCGCTTAATGCCCGATTTCATTATTATTGGCGGTCAGCGCTGCGGAACCACTTCGCTTTACAATTATTTAATTGAGCAAGCGGGTATCGTGCCTGCCTCCACCAAAGAGGTGCATTTTTTTGACTATCACTTTGATCGGCCTTTGTTCTGGTATCGCGCGCAATTCCCATCTTCCCTTCAGAAGCTCTACAGAGAAAAATTTCGTCACCTGCCCTTTGTGACGGGGGAAGCGAGTCCCTACTATCTTTTTCATCCGCTCTCCCCTATCCGGGTCGCCAAAACATTGCCGCAGGTAAAGCTGATCGCGCTGTTGCGCAACCCGATTGATCGCGCGTACTCGCAGCACTGGCTCGAAACCAAGCTTAGTTACGAACACCTGTCGTTTGAGGAGGCTATCGAGCGCGAAGAGGAACGCCTGGTGGGCGAGCGCGAGAAGATGCTCAACGATAAGCATTACGAAAGCTACAACTACCGTCACTATTCCTATCTCTGCCGGGGCCTGTACTTCGATCAACTGCAATACTGGATGAAATTTTTTCGGCAGGAGCAGTTTTTGATACTGCGCAGCGAGGACCTGTACAGCAACCCTACCGGCATTGTCAAACAGACGCTGGAGTTTCTCGGCGCGCCGACCGGGGGTATTGAGACGCAGCCGCGCGAATATAAGAATTACCGCGAGCCAACCAGAGAGGGTTATAAGAGCGAGGACAAGCCCCCCAAAATGCAGGCAAGCACGCGAGCGCGGCTGGTCGAATATTTTAAGCCGCACAATGAGCAATTGAATGCATGGCTGGGCAGGGATTTTGCGTGGCAATAGCAACCAGCGCGGTAATCTACACAAAAAAATTCGGGTAGATCGAATATTCGATCCACCCGGTAGCCCAGGCCGACTGGGCTACGTGGAAGCCCTACTTGTGCGAAGACGAGCAGCTGTGGCCGGTTTTGCTATGTGTGACGTGACAACCGCGACCGGAAGTGGCTAACGCGGAGGGCAGATCACGCAGGCGCTGAACCTCAAGCTTTGGC
>DASTKD010000173.1:0-19140 GCA_035716135.1 Ktedonobacteraceae bacterium | reverse complement strand
GCAAACGGCAGTGAAACGTGGTCTCGATTCCGATCTTGCAAAAGACAGCCCACAATCTTTTCGTGGCCTCGCGCGGGGCCTTGTTCATCTCAGCGGTGCCTGTATACGCGATGGACAATTGCTGGTAGGCGGCAAACCTGTCGAACTTGAAGGCGAGTACCGGGTTGCGGGAAGTGACTGGGAACTCGAGCCGTATGGCGGCTATATCGACTCCAACTGGCATTTGCACCCCCACTATGATATTCCCACTATCTTGCGTGAGGCTTTGGAGCCATTTTTAGCCACCCATAGCCCGATTCAGGCGCAGAAAGGAAGACTGACGTAACACGTTGTATGCTCCCATCTTCAATTCAAATGGAACAGCTTTCTTCTTGCGCGGGTATGATATACTGGCTGCCATGATACCTATCTTCGGGAAGGAGTGCCAATGAAGGCAGCGTTAGATAATTTCGGGAAGGCGATCTATAGCCCAGGGGAAACACTTCACATCAGTAGCGCCGGGTTGCAGGAATTTGCGAGTAAGTGCGTTGTTGCTCTCGCTGTAGGTGGAGAGGGCGCGCGACTCAAAGCTATTACCGATTCTCAGCAGGTTCATAAAACGGCCTTGCGTTTGCCCAATGGCGAGACCATGACTGAGCGAACCATTCGTATATATAGAGAGGCGGGTTTTTACGACTTTGTGGCTCTGGTATTTCATCACGCCCAATCTGTGATTGATACATTAGGCGATGGAGGTCGTCTGGGTGTGCGCATCACGTACAGCCACGATCCTGAACGCCCGGTTGGCAGGGGAGGAGCCATACGCAATGCTCTCGACAATGGCTCCATTCCAGGCGACAAAAGCCTGATCGTCCACAACCCGGACGACCAGATCATCAGGTATGAGGGGAGCTTTCCCCAAGACATCGTCGCGGGACATCTGGCCGGCGTTCAAAGAGGGATGCTTGCCACAGCCATTGTGGTTGATGGCACGCCATATACCTACACCGGTATGAAGATCGGCGAGGGTGTCGTCGAGCAAATCGAAATGTACCCGCGTATCCCCATCCCAACTCATGTGGGTGTCACCGTCTTCTCGCCCGGCGTCTACGACTACTTTATCAAACTGTTCGATCTTACGAAAAAGGTAGATTTCGAGAGCGTGCTATTTCCGCTTCTGGCGCAAGAGCGGCGGCTCTATTCATTTATGATTCCAGGGAGATGCTGGTTATCTGTCAATGATCCGAAAGCGCTCAAGCAGTTGAGCGAACTCGTTCAAGACGAGTAAAATCCCCACCAGGAATAAGTGAAGTGTAGTACTCCGTCAAGCTTGAGGAAGCCGTCCTGGCTGTCATTCTGAGCGCAGCGAAGAATCTCAAGTCGGCGGGAGATTCTTCGCTGCGCTCAGAATGACAGCCAAAGGAGTTCCATGAAGCTGGACAGACTACTACACTTCCCAATCTTTCACCTGGAAGGATATTGACTCGCCACAGAGCGTGTCTATACGACAGATGGCTCCATTACCAGCTTCTGGATAGTTACTGACCCAAACAGCTCTTTCAGGATAGCACAGATGCCTTCCTCTACAGCCAGTTGGATGTACTCAAGTGTGCGTGGCACCAATGTGAAGGATTCGAGAGTACACTGCGCCTGAATGTGGATGGTACTATCTCGATGACCGCTGCGCGCTGGTTGAGAGAAACGTACCGAAATATCATCCACGATGGCTTCCTCGAAGAGGTCCGCCAGGACAAGGCTGGAGGCATCCTCGATCATCAGTTCGATGTTTTCTGGCTCCTCTGGATATATCTCAGAGATCCGGCCATAGCTCTGAGCATTGATGCGAAGTGTGTGCATACGAAACTTTCCCCCCGTTTTGCCTTGAAACACGCATATGATTGGAGTATACTAACTGCGGTATCATCCTACCTATGAGCAAATCTACTGATAAATCTACTTCTTTATCGCAACGGGGCAGAATGCTGCCCGCCAGGATGTAAGTTGAAAAATAGTAACCGGGAAGCATTCAAAGTATATTTGCACAAGTGCCTGCACGCGGCAGGACGGCAGCAGTATCAACTTGCTGAAGAAATGCATATTGGCGCGAAGGTCCTCAGCCGTAAATTAAACGGCACCAACGATGGTCGCTTATTCGATGATGAAGTAACGCGCATTATCCTGATACTGGCGGAGTGGAGAGCTATCAACACGCGGGAAGAAGCCCTCCAACTGCTTGAACTGGCGCAATTGAAGCCGGATATTTTCAGCGACGAGCAGTGGAAAACGTCGCCTCTCAGCCAGCTTGAGGAGGAAACTCCGCAGTATAACCTGTCTGCTCCACGCACCCGTTTTGTTGGACGTGAAGTACAGGTGGAACATCTCCGCGCGTTGCTCTTACGCGACGATACCCACCTGGTGACGCTATTTGGGCCGGGGGGGAGCGGTAAGACGCGCCTCGCGCAGCATGTTGCGAAAGAACTGGCCGGGAACTTTGCGCAGGGTGTACGCTTTGTGGCCCTGGCGGCGGTACGTGATTCCGCTCTCGTATTGCAGAGTATTATGCAAAGCCTGTATATTCAACCCTCGCCTGATTCTCCGCCCATACAAAGTTTGATTACCAACCTGCGTCATAAGAAGTTGCTGCTCATCCTCGATAATTTTGAGCAGGTCGCGGACGCGGCAACGCTGGTGGATGAACTGCTGGCAGCCGCGCCCGGCCTCAAAGCGCTTGTCACCAGTCGAGCGGTCTTGCGTATCTCAGGCGAACACGAATTTGAAGTGCCACCTCTGACGATGCCCCCGGCAGGTGTGGTGTTGAACAAAGAGAACGCGGCGCGGTATGGTGCCGTGCAGCTTTTTATAGAACGCGCCAGGCTGGTCAAACCCGACTTTGCTTTGACCGGCGAGAACGCCCCGTTTATTGCTCAGATTTGCGCCAGAGTGGATGGCCTGCCCCTGGCGCTGGAACTGGCGGCTGCGCGTATCAGGCTGTTGACGCCACAGCAACTACTGGAAAAGCTCTCAGGGGCGCGACTCGATGTGCTGAAAGGGGGACCCCGCGACGCACCGGACAGGCATCGTACTCTGCTTAATACTATCAAATGGAGTTACGATCTGCTCTCTCCCAACCTGCAATTCTGGTTTGCGCGCCTGGGGGTGTTTAATGGCGGCTGGTCGCTCGATGCAGTGGAGGCGATGACGCGGGTGGTTGCCTTGCCCAATGTCCAGCACGAGGAAGAATCTTCTCTTGCGGAAACCGCGCTCGACCTGCTCGATCAACTGTTGAGTAACAGTCTGCTGGTAAAGTTGACGACGACGAATGCGCTGGCACGTTTTACCATGTTGGAGACGCTGCATGAATATGCGCTGGCGCGGCTGAAGACGCATGGCGAAATCGAACGTCTGCGCGACTGGCACGCCTGCTATTATCTCGATCTGGCGGAAGAAGCCGAGTTAGGATTGCGAGGGGCGCAACAACTGACATGGTTGGCGCGGCTGAGGGCCGAGCAGGATAATTTCCGCGCCGCTCTGGAATGGTCGCTTGAACGGGCCGATGACGGTGCCGGCATGAAGATGAGCGAAAGCGGCGGTGAAATATGCGCCGATGAAGTAGCCCTGCGCCTTGCCTCCGCGCTCAGGCCGTTCTGGGAATGGCAGGGGTATATGGACGAAGGAAGAGGCTGGCTCGAAGCGGCTGTGAGGTTGCCATGCCGGGCTAGAGCGGGCAGGGCGACCATCGCGGCGCGAGCCAGCGCCTTGAGCGGACTGGCTCGCCTGTACTGTTTGCAAAACGATCAGAGCAGGTGTATCGCGGTTGTCGAAGAAAGTATCGCGCTCTGGCGACAACTGGATGACCACGCGGGTTTAGCTATGGCGTTGTATCATCGAAGCTGGCCGGCCATCTCCCAGGGCGATAATGAACTGGCAAAATCGCTCTTCGAGCAGGGTCTGCAATTGCTCTCCGCCGATGATGCGTGGTTGCGCGCGCACATCCTCTTTTTGCTGGGCGACCTGACCGGTTTTGCCGGAGATTTTGATCTGATGCGCTCCTACCATAACCAGAGCAAGGGGATATTCGAGCGACTGGGCGATAGAAGCGCGATTGCGGATTTGTTGAAGGATCAGGGGGGCATTATGATTCTGGAGCGAAACCTTACAGGAGCCATCAGCAACCTTGTGCAGAGTATTGAAATGAGCCAGAAACTGGATTACAAACAATTTCTTGGCACCGGTATGGGTCTGTTGGGTTTCGCGGTGGGCATTCAAGAGAAACCGGACCCGACGACGGCCAGCGTACAGGCGTTGCAACTATGGGGCGCATCCAGTGGCTTGCTCGGTTCCATTGGCTCTATCCCCTGGCTTTCTAACTTTCCCGTTGTGCCAGAAATGATCGTCAAGATTCGCTCCCACCTCGATGAAAAAACCTTGAAGGAAGCCTACCGTCGTGGCCGGTTGCTCACTGTAGAGCAGGCGATGGCCGCTTTTCGTGCCTCGCAAACTGCTGATTAACCCTTATCGCATCTTCCATTTTTCCATTGATTAAGCGTCTATTATTTGTTACACTACAGACGAGGGATTTTATTCAACGCCGAAAAGTATAACGCTGCCCGCTTGTTTGACGTGATCTGCCTGTTCTAAGGAAAAGACAATGCAGTTTTGCGGTTTTTGTGGCACCGAACTACCCGAACGCGCGCGTTTTTGCAGGAATTGTGGGAAATTTGCGAGTGACGAAGTAAAAAAGGAAGACCTTAGCCTGCAAACGTGGCAGTATATCGACCCTCAAGACGATAATCCAACCAAATGGATTGATGGCACTCTGGATTCTTTCTCAACCAGGAGCGTGCTGCCTCAAGACGACGATAATCCCACCGAGTGGGTTGCTGGCGTTGCTCCACTGGTAGCCGGGGAATTTGGGCAGTTTCCGGCAGGCAACGCGCCAGTCGTGCCAGGAACTCCGCAAATCGGCGGCGTACCAGTCGTTCAGGGAACGCCACAGTCGGCCAGCGGGCCTGGTATGCAGGCAACCCCGCCTGTTGCTGGTAATACTCCGCCATTGCATGAACTGGCTCAGCAGGCTCCATCCTCCCCTCCACAGCATACATGGGGGCAATCCACGCCACCGCCGCATCACCAGTATCACCCACCCTCGCAGCATCAGCAGCAATCGGCACCTCTGGAGCGGCATCCGCCCTCGAAGAAGTTGCGTTGGAGGCATCGGCACGAGCGCGCGGAGCATCAACACGCTAAAACGCAACCCGCGCATCGCTTTCATCTCAGACGAACGCATCATGCCAGCGTGGCAACAACCTCAAAAGCGGCAACAGGAATTGCCGTGAAATGGGCCATTGTACTACTGGTAGCCATTGTGGTTCTGGCTTCCGGTGGCATTATCTTTGTGCTGGCAAGCTCGCCAACGCTTTCCATGAGTGGTAGTGGCTCCGTCTCTGTTGGTGGCATATTACAACTTCACGGGCGAGGTTTTGTGCCGGGAGGCACCATTACGCTGACCATTGATAACGGTCTGCCCGCGCCCCTGGCAGAAACGAATTCGTCGATGGGAGCGCAATCAGGGGCGGCAAATCTGGCAGGTATGTTGCACACGGAACAGGTCTATAACTCAAATAGCGCGATTGTGGTTGGTCTCACGGGAACCTTCGACGCGAACGTGGTAGCGCAAAGTAGCTGGCCTGCCGGTCGGAATGTGCTGCACGCGAAAGAGAGTAATGGTTCACGCAACGCGGATTTATCCTTTACCCTGCTTGCTCAAACGGCGCACCTGGTAATCAATCCCTCCACGCTCGATTTCGGCACCATCCCCCAGGGCGGCAAAGTGGCGGAATCGGTATTGATTGGCAATAATGGCGGCTCGCTGCTCAATTGGAGCGCTACTACCGCTGGCTCTCCCTGGCTCTCCTTGCAGAATAGCAATGGCATCCTTCAACCCGGCGCGGCGCAAGCTGCATTATACGCGCTTATCGATACCGGCAATACCAGCCAGGGAACCTATTCCGGCGAGATAGCGCTGCATTCAAACGGCGGCAATACGCAGATCGTGGTACATATGCGCGTTGGCCCACCTGCTGTGACTAAACAGGCGCTGTTGAAGGTAAATCCCCTGAATCTCGATTTCGGTCAACTCACACCGGGGCAGCAGGTGACGAATACCCTGACCATTGGCAATCAGGGAACGCTGGCCTTGCAATGGCAGATCGCTACCAGCACTGCTGGCTGGTTCTCGCTAAGCTCCTCCGGTGGCAACGTGCAACCGGGAGGCGTGCCGCAAACTATCCAGGTGACAGTAGATACGAACAATAGCAGCCTGCAAGCGGGCAGCAACACCGCCAGTATCACTATTCACTCAAATGGTGGCAATGTGACCGTCCCGGTTACACTGACGCTGCTTGTCGGTAATACACCTACACCAACTTTGTCGCCATCTCCAACGTCGATGCCGCCCTCGCCGACGTTACCGCCATCTCCAACATCAATACCCCCGTCGCCGTCGCCGACCTTTTCACCAACGCCGTCTCCTACACCATCGCCGACGCCGATCCCATCACCGTCGCCGTCGCCATCTCCCCCTCCACCGCCGGTGATACAGGTAACGCCGCTCAATTTAGGCCCGACTTCCAGCACTTGTTCGCAAAATAGTGATGGAACGTATACCTGCGCGGTGACGGTTGGCGAGACTACCGCCGGAGACCTCGGCTGGTTCGCGCCTACCGGAATAGGCGGAACTAACGCCTCATTCAGTCCTTCCAATGGGCAACTCACGGCGAGCCAGACTTCGCAGCAAGTCGTCGTTTCGTCGATTCCCTGCGCGAACGCGAGCTTTACGTTCGTCGATCAAAATAATAATCAGGCAACCGTCACATGGAGTTGTACACCGCCTTCGCTTTCTTCGCCAACGCCGCCTATTGGTTAAGCTTCGAGTACCAGCCCTCAGCCCTGTGAACATGCAGAAGCAGGGTCTGCGAAAGATTGAGGTGGTGGTGAGCAAGGCGACCGCAAGGGTCGCCTCTACTAAGAACGAGCCTGGCAAGCCGTTTCGTGGTCATAGTAGAGGCGACCCTTGCGGTCGCCTTGCCTCCTTCACTCGACTTGTACATCGCCCTGCATTCAGAAGTATGCATAGTAGCGCAAATGCTCATCAAGCCTTATAATGTGCCTATCCAAATTAATAGGAGGAACATGTCCCGGTGTCTTCTTTATTACAGTTGAACTATATGCTATTTCAGGACATCAATGCGCCTGCCGGCTCGCATCCCTTTTTTGATGCTTTGATGATCTTTTGCGCCAATTCTTTGATTTTCTTCTGGCCGCTTCTCCTGCTGCTGGTTTGGGGCGTGCCACTAAGCTGGCGCAAACGGACGTTGCGCCCCGGCGAGGCGGAGGTGCTTGAAGAACGACGCGCGGTGGTGCTATGGGTGGCATTCGCCTGTGTGCTGGCCTATGCGTTCAACCTGTTGCTTGAACAGTTTATTTTCGAGCCGCGTCCATTTATTTCTCATGTCGTACACCAGTTAATAGCCCATCCTGCCGACGCTTCGTTTCCCAGCGACCATAGCGCGTGGTCGTTCGCGGTATTCGGTATGCTGCTCTTCGCCTTGATTTCCGCCAGCTCTGCCGCGCGGCGCAGGCGTTTGAGAGATGGGCAACGGCTCCCATCCTCTTCACTGGCTGTCCTGGCGCTGCTCTTGATCGTTGCTTTTGTGATAGCATGTAGTATAGGTGTGGCCCGCGTTTACGTGGGGATACATTATCCGGGCGATATACTGGGCGGCGCGCTCGATGGATTGATCGCGGCCCTGCTGATTACGCTGCTGCGTCAATGGCTGCGCCAACCTACGTATGCCGTGCTGCGCTTTGCCCACCGGCTGCGCCTGGCATGATCTGCTGTCGCTATTTCTTAGAAAGGCATCACGCTTTATGAGCAAAGTTCGTTGGGGCGTTCTTAGCACTGCCCATATTGGTACAGGTACGGTTATCCCGGCCATGCAACAGGGTACTTATTGTGAAGTTACGGCCATCGCTTCACGCGATCTGGCAAAAGGTCGATCTGTAGCGCAGCAACTGGGTATTCCTAAGACCTATGGTTCATACGAGGAATTGCTGGCGGACCCGGATATAGATGCTATTTACAATCCGCTGCCCAACCACCTGCACGTCCCCTGGTCGATTAAGGCGTTAGAAGCGGGCAAGCATGTGTTATGCGAAAAACCTATCGCTCCCACTGCTGCTGAAGCGCAAAAGCTGGTGGATGCCGCTAAACAGTACCCCAACCTGAAGGTCATGGAAGCGTTCATGTATCGTTTTCATCCACAGTGGCAACAGGCGTATCAGTTGGTGCGAGATGGCAGCATCGGCACATTGCGCACCGTGCAATCGTTCTTTTCCTACTATAACGACGACCCGCATAATATTCGCAACATCGCCGAAGTTGGTGGCGGCGGTATGCTGGACATCGGCTGTTATAACGTCTCGTTGTCGCGTTTTATCTTCGGCGCTGAGCCTCGGCGCGTATCCGCCATTGTGGAATATGATCCGCAACTCAATACCGACCGCCTCGACTCTGGCATACTCGACTTCGAGAACGGCACCGCGACATTTACCTGCTCGACGCAGTTGACGCCCTACCAACGGGTCAATATTTTCGGCACCGGAGGCAGAATCGAGATAGAGATACCCTTCAACGCTCCGACGACCCGCCCATGTAAAATGTGGTATCAGCATGGAGACACGATCGATGAAATCCTGCTGGATACCTGTAATCAATATACCTTGCAGGGCGATATGTTCGCTCAGGCGGTCTTGAACAATACGCCTGTGCCAACGCCTCTTGAAGACGCCGTCGCCAACATGCGCGTAATCGACGCGGTTATCCGCAGCTCTAAAAGCGGCGGCTGGGTGTAGCAAAGGATCAGGCTCATGCAGAACCCTCAAACGCCACGTTCTACCCCCGTCCGTTGGGGAGTGCTGAGCGTGGCAAACATTGGCGTCAAGCGCGTTATTCCCGCCATCCTTGCGTCAGCAAGCGAGGAACTGGTGGCGGTTGCCAGTCGCAACATTCAGCGCGCGCAGGAGAAGTTCGCGCACCTGCCCGGTCTGCGTCTGTATGGCGATTACGAGAGCTTGCTGCGCGACCCTGAGATTGAGGCCATCTACAATCCCCTCCCTAATAGCTTGCACGCCGAGTGGACTATCAGGGCTTTGGAGGCGGGCAAACATGTGTTGTGCGAGAAGCCAATGGCTGTCACTGCTGAACAGGGTCAAACGATGGTAGAGGCGGCACAGGCGAACGGCAAGTTGCTGATGGAAGCTTTTATGTACCGTTTTCACCCGCAGACCATCTGGGCGCTGGAGCAGGTACATAGTGGACGTATCGGCAATGTCAAACTGGTGCGTTCGTCGTTTTCATTTAATATCATGACGCCACCGCACCCGCATAATATTCGTTTGCAGGCAGCGCTGGCCGGTGGTTCGCTGATGGATGTGGGTTGCTACCCCATCAACTTCTGCCGCGCGGTGTATGGACATGCGCCGGTTGCCGTTGCCGGGCGCGTCTTCTCCCAGAGCGAAGGCGAAGTCGAAATTGCCGCCAGCGCGGCGCTTGATTTCGGCGCGGGCCGCCTGGGATTGATCGATTCGAGCTTTGAACTACCAACGCGCCAGGTATCCGAGGTAATTGGCGACGCGGGGAGTATCACCATCCCGCTGCCCTTTACGCCGCCAATCGTCGATACTGAAGTGATATTGAGTGTAGAAGGACAGGTCATTCACCAGCGTATCACCGCCGTTGACCACTACCGTCTGGAAGTCGAACATTTCGGAACGTGCATTCGCACCGGCGCGCAGCCAGCCTATAGCTTTGATGAAACCCTCGATAACCTGCGCACTATTGAAGCGGTCTACCTGTCAGCCGGACATCGTTGGCCGCTTTCATAACGTTCAGGGTACGGGTGGGGCTTGCCCCCGCCCTGGAAGATGAAGTCTTGAAAGAGTAAACGAGTGAAGGAACGAGAAAAAAAGCCTTTCCCAGTACTGTTCATCGGCAAGTTGGGAATTATAGCCCTTGCCCTGCTGATCGTTGTCTGGTTAGGTTTCAGCGCCGCTCCCGCAACGCATAGCACGTCCGCGACGCGCGCTACGCCAACTCCCACCGAAGCGGATACCATTACCTTCGCTCAGATTAATGATACGCCTGTCGCCGGCTCCACAGAAGTCAAAGTCACGCTGGCTGAATTTTCCGTCAAGTCAACCATGACGGTTTTTCATACCGGCGTGCCATATTACTTCGTCGTAACCAATAGCGGTAAGCAGGTTCACGAATTCATGATAATGCCCGTGAAACCGGATGGTTCGCCGGAGCCGCCGGACGTGCAGTACAACGACAAACTTATCGAGATTGAGCAGCTCGCGCCAGGAAGCACGCTCTACATCAATTTTGTATTCCAGCCATCTAAAGCTGGTCGCTACGAAATTGCCTGCCTGATGCGCGGCCACTACCAGGCAGGCATGAAACTTCCTATAGTCGTTAAGTAGTGGCGTTATCCGTTTTACCTGCAAGAGCCAGAATGCCATTTGCCAGCGTCCCACGCCAGCAGACATAGTCATGCCCGCCCGTATGTTCCGCATAATGTACGGGGTATCCTCTGGCTTGCAGGACTTTGCGCAGGTGGCGGGTCGCCGCAAGCTGGGTTGGGCCATCCGGGCAGACGGAAACGCGCGGGTTATTCTCCAGTGAGCCTACCTCCAGGTACAGGCGTAGCGGCAATCCCTCTGCCTGCACAAACTGGCGCGTGATCCACTCGAAATCGGCATCGCCGGGCGGCGTCCAGAAGACCGAGCCGGACTGTGACAGGACGTTGCCGAAAACATCGGGGCGCTGCCATGCCGCGAATAAGGCTGTCAGCCCGCCCATACTGGCCCCGCCTGCAATCGTCTCGCGCGGATCAGCCGTAATCGCATAACGTTGGCGCGTCCAGGGCAACAATTCCTCCGTTAGAAATGTCACAAAGGGAGGATAGCAGCTCAATTCGCGCTCGCGGTCTTCGTAAGAGAGGCTATCTACCAGCACAGCGATCACGGGCGGGATACGCCCCTCCGCGAGCAGATTATCGAGAATAGTGGGCGTTGGCATCTCGTGATGGTAGTTGAAGCCATCAAACAACACGATGGTAGCATATGGCCCGTTTTCGGGAACATAGCCTGGCGGTGTATAGACCCAGACGCGGCGTTCGTTGTCCAGTATCTCGCTGCGTACCCGGTGCATCTCAAGCTTTCCGTGTGGCACATCAGGGCGCGGCGCAGTCCAGAGCTGTGCCGGAGCGGCAGGCAATTCAAGCACCGATTGCAACTCTTCCTCGTCGCCGCTTTCCTCATCCGCGCTCAACGTAAAATGATAAGCATTGAGCGGGTCGTTCTGAAAAGTAGCGGTACGCGCGCCCCAGTCTTCGATATCCTCGCTTTCGATCAGTGCGTCATTGGGAGAAAGCTGATAGGTCGTGCGCGTGTCGTTGGGAACCCGGTAACTGCGATACCACAGATCTGTGCCGGGCAGGTGCGCCAACTGGTTTTTATGGTAGCGCCAACTATTGAGCGCGCCAGTGAGAAAGCTGACTACCACCACATTGCGCGTCTCCCCCTGGGCGCGCCATAAGAAGGTAACGAGCATATGCCCGTCGTCTCCCTCCAAAGGCTCGATCAGCGGCGCACTATGAAGGGCGATGCCCTGCCAGAACTGCTCAAGAGCAGTAGGATTACCAGCATCAAGTTCTTTGACGAGGTCCCGCAGGCGAGGACTTGTCAACGTATTCGTGGAAATCATTGTATATGTATCCTTTCGGTGGTCGGGGTGATTTGATAGAACTACATGGCGGCTTTGTCGCATTCTGAAGAGGCGATTGGCAAGCTTATGTAGCCGAAATGGAAATTAGAGAGGGCAAAACAAACCACAGGTCGCTCAATCTTGTAACGAGCAACCGTATGCTTCGCTTGAAAGATCAAGCGAGTTGAAGAAAGATGATGCGTTCGCCTGAAATGGTCGTGAAGCATACCAGGCCAAACGATTTGTGGAGGTTAGATGGATGTAATCGTTGTTGAGATTATACCTCGACAGATGGCATTTGTAAAGAGGTTTTTTACAAAGGGCCTCCATCTTTCCGGGTGAAAGATCGGGGGATTGTAGGGACGCGATTCATCGCGTCCGCCTTGCGTGAATGCCGGAGTGAGCGGACGCGATTAATCGCGTCCCTACATATCAAATATGCGCAAACCCCCGTATCAATAGCGCTAGCAGTACCAGCAGCGCGGCTTGCAGATTGCCGTTGAAGTTAGCGGCCATCAGTTGCAGGTAGTGCTTGAGGTCTCCGTTGGCCTGGCGCAGGGTCAGTTGCACCGGGATGATGGTCAGGGCGGCGATGAAGCTGTACCAGGGATAGACTTCCAGTGCGGCATCTATGATGAACATGAGTGCGATCAAGAGTAGTAGGATGGCTCCAACGACGCGCGCACCGTGTTCTCCCAGGGCCACGACGGGAGTAATTTTACCGACCTCTCTATCGCCGCGCCAGTGCAGGAAGTGATGAAAATAGAGTACGGCCAATGTATAGAGGCCGATGGGCAGCGAGGCGAGTATGGCGGTGAATGTCACTGTGCCGGACTGTACATAAAATGAGCCGACCAGGGGCAGGATGCCGAAGGAGATAAGGATGTCCAGTTCGCCCAGACCACGCCCAATGTAGGCCAGGCGCAGGGGTGGGGCAACGTAGAAAAATGCCAGCAGAAAGCCGAGCGCGCCGAATACCAGCGCAAAGGGGCGATAGAAACTCAGGACGATGCCGCACAGCAAGGCGACAGCGAAACAGCCAACCGCCAGCAGGCGATACGTTTTGATGCTCAATTGCTGGTTGAGCAAAAATTGCGAACCGGTGACTAAGGTTTCGCCTTTGGCGGTGATGTCATGCGCGGCCTGGTCAGCGCCCGCGCCGAAGTCGAAGACATCGTTGACGACGTTCGCGCCCAGGTGCGCGGCCAGCGCGCCGATCAACGTCAGCGCGAAAAGGCCCCATTGGAATGCGGAGCCTTGTTGCCAGGCCAACACAGTGCCGATGACGACCGGAAAGATCATCACGGGCAGAGTGCGCGCGCGTGTTGTTTGCAGGAAAAGCTGTAGTTTGCTCATGCCATCTGTTCCTTGCCGACCTGCGTTGTATCAAAGGTGGCTTCGGTATAGAGTGAGCCACCGGTCAGATTGGTGATGCGCAGCCAGTCTACGCGAATTTCGACTGCCACGATGGGAACGCGTGCGATAAAAGCCGCCGCAGTAGGCGATTTCTGCCCCAGTTTTTCGCGTACCGCCGCGCTGACCTGCTCATCTTCGAGCGCGTAAGCGTGGGCGGTGGCCTCTAGCCACACGCTGGGCTGGTCGGGGCCGATGAATAGGCCGATGCGTCCATTCTCGCGCAGGTTTGCCAGCTTGCGCGAGGTCACGATGAAGGTGCCATACAGGGTCAGGGAGGTATCGCCCGCCTCGACAGGCTTTTCCACGTAGTAGGCGCGCGTGACGAATGGTTGTCCTTCGTGTTCGGTGGCGATGACAAGCGTTTCATATTGCGCGAGAAAAGAATTGATGGTTGTGCGAGTGGTTTCGTCCATAATACCTTTCCTTCGGAGTTTGTTATTCCAATTATGTGAGAGGATGCTGCTAATGTAAGCAACGGTCCGGTAAATTGCTCTGTATATATAATAAGGCTTGTATACCAGTAGCGACGACGTATCCCCAAACAAAATAGGACGGCACAGATGCCGCCCTATTTTGTTTGGAGAATGGCTTATTTTTCGATTGGCGCGCCTATCAGGCTGCCCCATTCGGTCCAGGAGCCGTCGTAGTTGCGTACATTCGGATAGCCCAGCAGGAAATGCAGCACGTACCAGGTATGGCTGCTGCGCTCGCCGATACGGCAGTAGGCTACAACTTCTTTGTCCGGCGTGACGCCCTTGCCACCGTAGAGGCTACGCAGGTCATCGGCTGTTTTGAACGTGCCGTCGGCGTTGACTGCCTGTGACCAGGGAATGTTGGCCGCGCCGGGGATGTGACCGCCGCGCTGCGCGCCTTCTTGCGGCAGGTTGGCGGGTGCCAGTAGTTCGCCGCTATACTCGCCGGGTGAGCGCACATCAACCAGCGCAAAGCCCTGCTTGCTCAGTTGCGTGAGAATGTAGTCGCGGTAGGCGCGGATGTCTTCCTTCGACGCCTGGGTATGATAGTTGGTTTGCGCGTAAGATGGTACCTGAGTGGTCAGCTCGCGCTTGTCGGCCACCCACTTGACGCGCCCGCCGTCCAGCAGGCGCACATCCTGGTGTCCGTAGTATTTGAGAATCCACAAGGCCCAGGCCGCGAACCAGTTATTGTTGTCCCCGTAGAGGACGATGGTAGTATCGTTGCTGACACCTGCCTGGCTCAACAACGCCTCGAGCTGCGCCTGGCTCACGGGCGCGCGCACCACCTGGTCTTGCAGTTCCTTCTGCCAGTTGAAACCGACCGCACCAGGGATGTGTCCCTGCTCATAAGCGGTGGTATCGACATCAACTTCAATCAAGCGTACCTTTGGATCATGTAGGTGAGCCTCTACCCAATCGGCATCCACCAGCACTTCGGGATGGGCATACCCTTTGTTTTCGCTCATAACTGCTCCTTTACAACGTAAAATAGTGGGAATTGTTGTTGTCACCAATCAATCCGGTTTATGTTAAAACCCGGCATCGTACAGTTAAACAATGCCGGGTTAAAAATTATTCCGTGAACTTATCTCCTTTATATGTTTCAGCCATGCGTCGCTTTATGAGCGCTGTGAGCCTAATCCTCTGCGCTCGCGCATACGCCGCTCTATGGGACCGAAGACCACATTTTCGATAATCACGCTGATGGCGATGATTACGACCATTACCGCCATTACCTGTGCAGGGTCGAGGTTGTCGCGCCCCTGTTGCAGCAGATTCCCCAGGCTGCGTGTAAAGTAGATCAGCTCTCCGGCCATCAGGGAACGCCAGGCAAATGTCCAGCCTTGCTTTAAGCCGCTAAAGATGGCAGGCAGGGCCGCTGGCAGGATTACCTGCGCGGCCAGAGCCAGTCCGCGCGCCCCCAGGTTGCGAGCTGCTTTCAAGTAGACGGGAGGCGTATTCTTGATACCCTCATTGACGCCGAGCGTGATGGAAAAGATGGCACCCATTGCCACAACAAAAATGATGGCCTGGTCACTGAGGCCGAACCACAGGATGCCGAGGGGCAGCCAGCACACGCTCGGCAATGCCTGCAACCCCAGTACCAGTGAACCAACCGTCTCTTCGACAATGCGGAAGCATCCAATCAATAGCCCCAGGACAAGGCCGATTGCCAGCGATATAGCGTAACCGATTGCCAGTCGCATCATAGTTGCCCCGATAGCCGGCAATAATTGCCCGCTCTGGAAGAGATTTCCCAGAGAGGCGACTACATCGGCGGGACCTGGTAGATTGTAGGTCGGGATAATACCGGTATTGGCGAATAACTGCCACGCGATGAGCAGCAAGGCATAGAAGACGATGCGACGTATCCACGTTGTTAAAGCCGGGTGGCCGATTCTCTCGCGTTTGACCGGTGCGTCGCTAATTGCTCTTGCCATGAATTCCCTCCTGCTCCTGTGTTCCCATTGCATCACGCAGCACCGTCATGATCTCGGACGACAGGCTGACTAACTGGTGATCTTCCAGCGAACGCGGGCGCGGCAGATCGACGCGAAAATCGGCTATGATGCGTCCGGGTCTGGGCGAGAAGACCAGCACGCGATCTCCGAGCGCCACCGCTTCGCGCACGTTATGCGTTACAAATACTACAGTTTTGCGCGTGGTCGTCCAGATGGACTCAAGCTCCGCGTGCAAGCGATCGCGCGTAAGCGCGTCCAGCGCGCCGAACGGTTCGTCCATCAGCAGGATGGCCGGGTTGATTGCCAGCGCCCTGGCGATAGCGACGCGCTGGCGCATCCCTCCCGAAAGCTGGTGGGCATAGCTGCGCTCGAACCCCTTGAGATGGACGATTTCGATGAAACGCCGCGCTATGTCCGCGCGCTCTTTCGCTCGTATCCCCGCCTGGCGCAGGCCAAACTCCACGTTGCGCTGCACATCAAGCCAGGGGAAAAGCGCGGCCTCTTGAAAGAGGAGGACGCGGTCGGTACCCGCGCCGCGCACCACTTTCCCGTCGGCCAGCACTTTGCCGCCGCTCGCGGATTCCAATCCCGCGATAATGCTGAGCAAGGTGGATTTGCCACAACCGCTTGGACCCAGCAGGCAGATAAATTCACCGGCAGCAATATCCACATCGACCGGGCGCAACGCCTCTACCGCACCGGAGTGACCAGGGAAGACCTTGCTCACTCCCTCAACTTTCAAAGAGATACCCCCCGGCGCGGACTGGCTACTATTGCTATCTTGCGCGACTTTCTGCTCGCTGCCCGGAGCGAATAAATGTAACATATCCTATCCTTCCTCTCCCTCAATAATGCTAGTACCGCTATGCCCCCTGTACCGTAGCCAGCCCCTTCGAGGTCAGAACCGTGTTGAGCAGGCCAAGGTTGTAGATGCCGGTCAGAGCGGGTTTGCTACTTCCCAGGAAGCCCAGGGAAAATGCTCTGTCCGCTGACTGGTAAAGGCTGCTGGTCAGAGGATCGTAGGTGATGTCGAGGTTATTCCAGGCAATATCAAGCTCAGATGCAGGCATACCTTTGCCGGTAATGCGCTTGATTTCGCTGTTGACGATAGTTTTGGCGCTATCTGGATTGCTAAGAATCCACTGCACCGTGTCAACATGCGCCTGTAGGAACTTGTTCACGATTTCGGGATGCTGATCCATGAAGGCTTTGCGTACTACCACATTGGTCGTAACAAACTTTCCGTCAGGCCAGAGGGAGCGTTCATCAAGGAAAACTTTGCCTTTCCCCTCTACCACCAGGCGCGTGGCCCAGGGTTCAGGTACCCAGGCTCCATCGATTTGGCCGGCTTTGAAAAGGGTCAAGATGGTGGGATTATCTGTCGGCACGATTTGTACATTGCCGCCCTTGTCAGCCGCTTTAAGATTATTTTGCTGGAGGTAGTAGCGCAGGGCAATATCCTGCGTTCCTCCCTGCTGTGGGTCAGCAATCTTTTTATTGGCGAGGTCTTTTGCCGTCTTGATGTGGGCAGTCGGCCGCACAATAAACAACACGCCGCCGCTCGATGCGCCCGCAATCACGCGCAAATCCGCACCCTGGCTTTTCACATAGCCATTGATAGCCGGGCTGGGGCCGACGTAGGCAATATCGATGCTTCCCGCATTAAGCGCCTCGATCTCAGCCGGGCCAGCGTTAAAGGTAGTCGCCACCAGCTTGACGTTTGAACCGAGCGCCTGCTGGAATGTGCCGCGCTCATAGCCTACGATCCCTACAGCGTGCGTCAGGTTGGGGAAATAGCCCAGGTGGACAGTGGTTTGACCATCACTGGTGGCGTTTGGTGTGGATTGTGAGCCACATGCCGCCAGTGCAAACACAAGCACGAGCGCGAACACGCTGGCTAAACGTACAAAAGGTGTCTTCATCAGGTAATGCCCCTTTCTTAATACTTCGGCTCCATGCCTTTTGTTCAAGAACAAAAGATGATCGTCGAACAAAATTGATTTGTAACTATAGTTACAAACAAATGAGCGAAGTATAACTAACAAATAACAAAAAGTCAAGTGTAGAATATATATCGCAAGAATTGAGCATAAAAATGGCGACAAAAATCTAAGAGGGCTGTTTCACCTTAATTAAAATCGTAACTATAGTTACTAGTAAAGTCAGCGCTTTACGATGATACTTTTTGAAGTAGTTCCTGCGAGGCCAGCACTTTGTAAATAGGAGTCTCACAGCGGAACCACAACTCTGTGAAACCTCAGCTTCATTGCTTTTACAATAACATATAAAAATCATTCTCTCAAGTTATTTAGCACATGATTCTTTATTATGATTCAGATTGATATAGATGTGTTCCGAAGCATTCTCTGAAGTTATATAATATATTATCATTAGGTATGATAAATTGGAGTGGATGTATG
The DNA here is from genome assembly GCA_035716135.1 of Ktedonobacteraceae bacterium. Taxonomy (GTDB): domain Bacteria; phylum Chloroflexota; class Ktedonobacteria; order Ktedonobacterales; family Ktedonobacteraceae; genus CF-113. Next base: position 1,061 of record DASTKD010000173.1, on the reverse strand, counting down.
TTACTATGCTTGTTACAACAGCTTTATGTGAATAAAAGGTGTTGGAAAGTAGCAGTTAGACGGGAAAGCTATGAATTTATATCACCTGCGCGTTTTTCTTACAGTCGCAGAGCATGAACATATCACGCGAGCATCGGAAGAACTTATTTTAAGTCAACCTGCCGTGACGAAGATTATTCAACACCTGGAGCAGGAGACGGGGCTGGAGTTAATTGAGCGACATGGGCGGCGCATTGTGCTAACGCAGGCTGGCAAGGTTCTGCATGGCTACGCGCGCCGCCTGTTCGCGCTGGAGCGAGAAATGGAGGAGGCGCTGGCGGTTTTGCAGGATGTGGAAATGGGGGAGATCACGCTGGCCGCCAATACGACGACGGGCGTGTATTTTTTGCCACCGGTCGTGGCGCAATTTCGCGCGCGTTACCCGCAGGTAATCCTGCGCATCACCATTCTCAATTCGCATGAAATTATCGAGCAGACCATGAACTGGATTCTTGATTTCGGCCTGGTCGAAGGCGACCCGGCTACCTTGCCGCCGGGTATAGAGAAGCAGGGCTTTGCGCGGGATGAGCTTGTGCTGGTGGTTGCGCCCGCGCACCGCTGGAGTGGTTTGCGCGTGTTAAAGCCAGAGGTATTGCGAGAAAAAGAATTGTTGGTGCGCGAGCAGGGCAGCGGCATCCGTGAGGTAATCGAACACGCTTTACTGGAACACGGTGTACGTATCGCCCCGCTGCTTACGCTGCCAGATAACGAGGCCATCAAGCAAATGGTGATAAACGGCGTGGGCGCGACTATTCTCTCGGCTTTCGCGGTAAAGCGCGAACTGGCAAGCGGCGAGCTTATGCGCATTCCCATTGAAGGGATAGATTTACGCCCCCAGCTTACGCTTGTCAAGCGCACTGATAAGCATCTCTCGCGCGCGGCGCAGGCGTTTTGCGCTCTTTTGCAACATGTCTATGATGGTGAAGCTACAGATGCCAGCGCCAGGCGTAATGTATAATCGAGGGTATGTGGAGCAAGAACCAGGGCAATCGTATGAATTACCAGGGGCGACCGTATGAATT
>DASTKD010000172.1:0-5573 GCA_035716135.1 Ktedonobacteraceae bacterium | reverse complement strand
TGGCCACTGGCCGATGCCAGTTTTGATGGCGTCCTCTTTCTGGATGTGCTGGAACATGTCACCAGTGAAGAAGCTGTCGTTTCCGAAGTACGCCGCGTCCTCAAACCTGGAGGGACACTGATCATCAGCGTCCCTCATCGCGGCCTGTTAAGCAAGCTTGATGCGCTGAATCTCTATGCTCGTCTCGTTCGCCGCTTCCATCATGGCCTCTTCCCCCCGGAAATTGCTCAGACGGGCGTCCACCGGCACTATACCAGCGACCAACTCCGTACTCTCTTGAAGCCCGCATTTACAGTACAGCGAGTGTTCTGTACCGGGCTGGGTTTGGCTGAGTTCGTCAATTTACCATTGCTAATCGTCTGCCGATTTTTTCTGAAATGGGAGTGGCTGTATCAAGTACTCCAGTATGTCTATTTTCTGGTGTACCTCATCGAAGACCTCTTCCCATTCGGTCCTTTCGGCTATCACCTGATGCTTGTTGCCACCAGGAATGCTGATGAGTAAGACCGCTATACAACAGTTTTACACATTTTTTTGGAGAGGTTGGAGACACGGAATGGCCCATTTTACTCCCAGACCATTTCTGATTGCTCTGTTCTTGTTGGTTGCATAAACAAAGTGGAGGGAAAAATTACGATGACATACGCCATCTTTCTACTGATTTTTCTGGTATGTCCTCTGGGTGCGCTGGCGATTGCGCTGAGACGGCGGCTACTCAATCAGCGCTACCTCGTTTTGACCGGCATATTGATGGCGATGGCCCTGGCGTACATGGCACCCTGGGACCACATTGCCGCCGTCTGGGGGCTATGGACATGGACCAACAATCAGACCTGGAGGGTGCGCTGGTGGGCTATTCCGCCGGAGGAATATCTTTTTTGCCTGTTGGAGGTGCTGATGGCAATTACGTTGACCTACGTCCTGTTCATAAGAAAGGCGAGCAGGGGGAAGAAGAGAGCAGCGGAGGAGAGGTCGTGACGCACTGGTTGTATTTGCCATTTTTGCTGGTCTGGGCGCTGCCGGTGATTGCGGTGCAATGGCTGGCAGGGTGGCGATATCTCTGGCGTGAGCGAGGCTTTTGGCCGTGGATAGTACTGGGTCTGGCTCTTTACTTTTCGCTTGCCGATGCGGTAGCGATTCAAGCTGGTATCTGGCGCTTCGACACAACCTCGCTGGTGGGGTGGTGGCTTGGGCCGGTGCCAGTTGAGGAGATCCTCTTTTATCTTTTAACGACCACAATGGTTGTGCAAACCGTTGTCATTGTATGGCATTCAAAACGACTCTGATGCCCCTCATTACCCATACTCCTTGCCCGCGGCATCATATATTGTAACGTCTGGCTGTGCCGGGAAAGGCAATGGACTCCACTATGAAGGTTATACGAAGCGCAGAACAAGAGAAAAGACGACCTGGGGCGACCATCCTTCAAAAGCTGTCAACTCCGGCGAACAATGCGGATGAGTCGATTCTAGCGGCTCATGGGCGAACGTTTCATTTTGCGTCACGCTTCCTGTCTCTCAAGCTTCGGCAGGATGTTGCAACGCTGTATGCCTTCTTTCGCACCCTGGATGACCTGGTGGATCTCCCACCTGCGGATCGCCAGCTCGAAGACATCCGTAGAGAACTGGATGCCTGGCAGAGCTGGTTTGCAGGAGGACGCTCTTTGCCAGCTCCACGCGAACCGCTTGGAGCGAGGCTTGCCGCCGTTCTAGACGAACACTGTCTTCCTATTCCTCTCTTTTTCGACTTTCTGGCCGGGATGACCTCTGACCTGGAGCCACAGGAGATGCGCGATTTCGATGAGTTATATAGCTATTGCTATCGCGTCGCTGGAACGGTGGGCATCGCTCTGGCCCACACGATGGGTGTCAATTCGCCTCAAGCGCTGGCTGCGGCGGAACATCTCGGTGTCGCCATGCAATTAACCAATATCCTGCGCGACGTGGGGAGTGATTTCATGCAGGGTCGTCTCTATCTCCCACGGGACGAACTGGCGCGCTTTGATTGCTCACCTGCTCATCTGGATCGCCTTTGTAGGAGGCCACATGCTCCCGATGAACGCTTCCGCGTCCTGATGAGGTATCAGGTGGCTCGCGCTCATCATTACTATAGGAGTGGCATGTCAGGTATCTGGTTATTGCCTCCCGACTGTCGGCTGCCTATCCTTGTCGCAAGCCGCCTCTATCGCCGCATCCTGATCATTATCGAGCGCAAGGGCTACGATGCGCTACGCTCACGTGCGTCAACCAGCTACCTGGAGAAGGTGCGTGAGGCTACTATTGCCTTTACACTCGACCGGCTCTGGAGGCATGGAGAGGTTGACACCGGCAGGAGAGCAGCAACGCGTATTGAGAACTAGCCGCCTGCTCGTAGTAAGAGGCGATAGTTCTCTGTGTACTGAAAGGACTCTTCAACCATGATCCAAATACCTGCTCAAGATACAAGCATCGCCCATACGAATACGCGTGGCAAAGGGAAAGTGATCATCATTGGTGGTGGTTTCGGTGGCCTTGCCACAGCCATTCGCTTACAGGCAGCCGGTCACGCTATCACACTGGTAGAGGCGCGCGAACATCTGGGGGGACGAGCCTACCAACTCAAGGAAAATGGCTTTACCTTCGACATGGGACCTACCCTGATTACCGCGCCGCATCTGCTGGAGAATCTCTGGGCGGCTGGCGGGCGAAGTCTGCGGGACGATATCACCCTTGTGCCGCTCAGTCCGTTCTATCGCATCAACTTTGCAGATGGACGCTTTTTCGACTACTGGGGGACTTCTGCGGCAGACGAGGCAGAAATCGCCAGATTTGAGCCACGCGATGTGCAAGGCTATCGCGCCTTTCTCGCAGACACTCAGCGCATGTATGAACGCGCGTTTGCGGATCTTGCCCATCAACCCTTTCTCACCCTGGGCAGCTTCCTGCGCGTTGTACCGGAGCTTGTGCGTTTCGGCGCGCAGCGCAGCGTCTACTCCTATGTCTCGCGCTACTTCCATAGTCCGCACCTGCGTATGGTCTTCTCCTTCCATCCGCTCTTCATTGGAGGCAACCCTTTCCGCGCCAGTTCAATCTACAGTATCGTCCCGTACCTGGAACGGCTGGGCGGCGTCCATTACGCGCAGGGAGGTATGTACACACTCATCAAGGCCATGGAACATCTCTTGTGTTCATTGGGTGGAGAAGTTCGTTGTGAGATGCCCGTCGAACAAATTCTTCTCAAAGAGCGGCACGTCACGGGAGTGCGCCTGGCGGATGGGACGTTGTTGCAGGCAGATGTAGTGGTTGCCAACAGCGATGTTGCCTCCACGTTGCTCAACCTGTTGCCGAAATCTCCTACAGCGCATTACCCGGACCTGCATCCGAGACGCATTAAACAGTATCGTTACTCTATGAGCTGCTTCCTATTGTATCTGGGAATCAATCGACGGTATGAGCAGCTACGCCATCACACAATTTTTATGCCTGAGAACTATAGGAAACTCATCTATGCAATTTTTGACGGCCAGGGCCTCCCAGACGACCTGGCGCTCTACCTGCATACGCCGACCAGGACCGACCCATCGATGGCACCTCCCGGCGGCGAAAGCCTGTACGTGCTGGCTCCTGTGCCTAATCTGGCACACGGCATCGACTGGGCGCGTGAAATACCGGCTTTGCGTGATAGGATCATTCGCTTTCTGGAGCAAAAAGCTGGTTTGGAAGGGTTAGAGTTGAGCATTGTGACCGAACAGACGTTCACGCCGCTCGACTTTGAATCTGAACTGCGGAGCCATCTAGGGGCAGCGTTCTCAATCGAGCCAACACTCACCCAATCCGCCTACTTGCGACCCCATAATCACTCGAGCCATGTCGATGGCCTGTATTTCGTAGGGGCGGGAACCCACCCCGGCGCGGGCATTCCCGGCGTGTTGCTCTCGGCGGACATCACGAGCCGCCTGGTGATGGAGGATCTGGCAGGAAGATAATTTCGTCCCCCTCAGCATTTCCCAACATCCGGCGCAGGTTATTGAGCGCAGCCTGTAGACGCTTTTTAAGGGTATTTTGTGATATCTGCATCCTGTGAGCCATTTCTGGCAGCGTCATGCCCTGATAATAGTGGAGGATGATGACGCTTTGCTGTTTGACAGGCAACTGCTTTACTGCTTGCGCGAGATCCCAGCGGCGCTCCATGTAGCCCCTGGCATCGTCTGCCGCTTGAGATGCGAGAGAGATTTCTTGCTCAGACATCGATTGATACAGGAACATCGTAAAGCGCGCCGATCGGCGCTTCAAACTGATACACTGATTGACGACGATACGCATTAACCAGGAACGCAGCACTCCCGTTTCACGCAGGCTGGGGAGGTGCTGCCATGCCTGGATGAGCGCGCTTTGTACAGCGTCCTCGGCCATGTCTCTATCCCCAACAATACGATACGCAGTCCGTATCATTGGTTCTCTATATCGCTCGAAGATATCATCAAAAGCGCCTTGATCGCCGCGCTGCGCGCGATCAACCAGTACCCGCTGTTCAGCCACCATCTCAGCTTTTCCCTTTTCTTGCTGTTGGGCTGCCGCGTCTGACAATTCACTCTCCATCAACCCGGAAAACTGAGTGGGTGGTTCGCTCAACACAGGTGCTGTCATATCTTCTTTTCCTCTTTACTTTAGTATAAACAAACTATATACAAACATATAACAAATATTTTACAAAACGACAAGATATGCTTGCTCATGTTTTTTTGTCACAGGCGAGGAGAAAAACATTGCAGCAGAGGTTGCTCACATAAAGCGAATCGGATGCCTACTTCTTACCCACATTTCGATATAGACGCATCATATAAGTATGAGGTTAAAACACTTGACTGCGTCGGGGCCTACCAGTTGCCTGGAGTCCTCGTGAAGACGATATAAAACATAGACTTTGCGTGCTGATTATGTTATGGTGTGTCACACCAACCAGGCGAAACGTCGTACTGAGAATTCGCTCTGTAGGAAAGTGTAGCACTATGCCGAAGAAATATACTGAGCGGCCAGCCCTCGAGAACTACACTGATGTGCCTCTCTTCAATACGAAGGCTGTCGTTCAGAAAATAGGGATCGCGGCTCCAACGTTACGAGCCTGGGAGCGGCGTTATACCATCCTCTCGCCAGAACGCAGTCAGAATGACTACCGTCTCTATTCAGAGCGGGATATCGCCCTGCTTGCCTGGCTCAAAGAGTGTGTTGATGCAGGTATGTCCATCAGCCAGGCCATTGCCCTCTATCGCCATCTTGAGGAAGAGCATCACCAGCTTCATCGAGACGATTTACTGCCAGAGCGCGCGTCACCTGCCCGGAAGAGGTTACCAACCGATGTGGTAAGTACACACGCGACGTTTGCTGACGGTAATGGGCAGAAGAAAGATGAAACATATAGCTGGCCTTTCGTGCAAGAGCATTTGCTGGAAGCTTTCAACAGGCTCGACGAAGCTATGGCTAGCCGTTGGATGACCTCGATGCTGGCAATCTATCCGATCGAGCAAGTCTGTATTGAACTCATTACACCGACGCTCTGGGAGATCGGGCGACTCTGGGAGCAGGGATTATTAAGTG
>DASTKD010000171.1:0-10095 GCA_035716135.1 Ktedonobacteraceae bacterium | reverse complement strand
CCGCATACTCTATCACCTTATTTTTTATTCCAGTTCATGATTGAGGCGGCATCCTTGCCATGCCGTTTGGCGACGATTTCGGCCATAATCGCCAGGGCCGTCTCTTCGGGATTGTTCGCGCCGATATTTAGCCCGATCGGGCCATGTATTTGCGCCAGTTGTTCGGCGGTCATACCCTGTTTTTTCAGGCGTTCGTCGCGTTCGGCCTTCGTTTTGCGGCTGCCGATGGCCCCGACGTAGCCCACTTTGCGCGCCAGTACCACTTTCAGCGTCGGCTCGTCAAACTTGGGATCGTGCGTCAGGACGGCCACAGAGGTTGATGGATTGAGGTCCATCTTTTCTAACACCTCGTCGGGCCACTCTACAATCAGCTCGTCGGCCTGTGGAAAACGCTCGTGGGTCGCAAAGGCTGCGCGCGCGTCAACCACCACCACGCGGTAATTGAGCGTTTTGGCAAAAATGGTCAGGGGAATGGCGATATGCCCGGCCCCCACGATTATGAGCGTGGGAGGAGGCGAGAAACCCTCGATGAAGACATCAAATGCCAGCGCGCCCGTTTCGCTCTCAATGGAATACGTTCGCGTGCGCGCCTCGCCCGTCCAGATGGCCCGTAGAGCGTCCTCAATCACAAGCGCATCGAGCGCGGCATTACCCAGCGCGCCCCGCGTGCTTCTGTTCGGATACACCAGCATATTCGCGCCCACCTGCTCCTCACCGCCCACCACCGTTGCCAGCGCGACGCCCTTCTCCTGCTTCAGCAGATCTTTGAGTTCTTCATAGAGTTCGTTCATGATTTCACCAATCCAATCGTTGCACAAAAACGCGGATGGTGCCGCCGCAGGACAGGCCGATTTTCTCGAAATTCTCTTCATCGCTGATACCGAATTCGAGCATTTCTGGCTTGCCCGTCTTTATGACCTCCATAGCGGAATGCACGACCGCCGGTTCGACGCAGCCACCACTGACGGAACCTGCCAGTTCGCCGCTCTCGCTGACGGCCAGCTTCGCGCCGGGGCCGCGCGGAGCGGAACCGGCCATACTAATCACTGTGGCGATAGCGACCTTTTCGCCGCGCTCGCGCCAACGCTCTACATCGGGCAGAATGTCACGCATGAGTTTCCTCCATCTTCTTTCAAGGCGCATCTCTGTGATTGCCTTGATTAAGCTTTAACTGAACCTTTGCTCCACGCAGCTACCGCCTTGCGCCGGGCGGCGACGCTGCGCGAAGGCCGGCTATCATCTATAGTTCCCAGCAGATTACCCAGGTAGATCAGGCTATCCAGGTTATGCGCTGGCAAGAAATTATCGATATAGGGCAAAGCCGTCTTCATACCAATGGTCAACGGGCGATATTCGGGCGAACCCAGCAGGGGATTCAGCCAGATCAGGCGGTGGCAACTGTGTTGCAGGCGATCCATTTCGACCTCCAGCACACCCGCGTCTCCGCGATCCCAGCCGTCGCTGATGACCAGCACGACCGCGCCCCGGCCCAGCACGCGCCTGGCCCATTTCTGGTTGAAGAAGTGCAGCGCGTCGCCTATGCGCGTGCCGCCCGACCAGTCCTGCACATTCTTGGAGACATCGCGTATCGCGTCATCGACATCACGTTTCTTCAACTGGCGCGTAATGCGGGTCAACCGCGTACCGAAGACAAAAGCTTCCACGTTCAACAAGCCATTCGAGATGGTATGGATGAAGTGCAGCAGCAGCCGCGAATAGAGGCTCATCGAGCCGCTAATGTCGCAGATGATGACCAGCGGACGCGGCTTGTGCTTCGTCTTGCGCCATGTCAACTCGAGCAGTTCCGCGCCATATTTCAGGTTGCGGCGCACAATACGGCGCATGTCGGGATACGAGCCGCGCCGCGAAGGGGTTTTGCGGCGCGTGGGGCGCATCCCCAGATGCCAGCGCATCTCGGACATGAGCCGCTTGGCCTCCTGCACTTCGTCCCAGGTGAACGACTCAAAATCCTTCTTGCGCAACGCTTCGAGCGCGCTATAGGCCAGTCCCTGCGGCGTCGCGGTATCGTCGTCGTCGGGGTCGCTGAATTTTTCGTCATTGCGCCGCTTGCGTTCGCTCTCGCGCATTTCGGCGCGTAAGTCTTTGCGCTGCTCCTGCGGCGAATTGAGGTGTTCCGCCAGCCGTTTGCGTTCCGAGGGCGGCAGGCGCATGTGCTTATCGTCGCGTTTGGCCGCGCCGGGCGTCTCGGCCTTTTTCTTGTTCTGCGCATCGCGGATGTACCAGTAGTACAGGTACATCTGGTCGAAGACAGCTTCCTGCTCGTGCTTTGCCAGCAGCGAGCATTTGAGCGTGTTATAAAAATCCTCTTTGTTGGTCAGGTCGATATAATCGAGGGTTTCGGCCAGGTCAAGCATTTTGCGCGGCCCGACATCGATACCGACTTCCCACAGGATGCGCCCAAATTCCGTGAGCCGGTACAGCAGGCGCTCCCCGCGCTCGATCTCGATGGGCGTCAGGGGCGCAAGCGCCACGTAATCGCCGTTTTCCTGTGGCTGTATACTCATCAGGAAACCCCTGTGGCCTTCTTCAACATGCGCGTAAATTCGCTGCCACCCACTTTGAGTACGTCGTCCTGGTACTTGAGCAGCGCGCCCAGCGTATCGCGCACTGGCCCCTCGACCAGTTCCATCTGGTTGAGCGCGAGCAGCGAACTGATCCAGTCGAGCGTTTCAGCGATGCCGGGAACTTTGAAGAGGTCGGCGCTGCGCAGTTCGCGCACAAAGGCGCACACCTGGCGCGCCAGGCGATCCGGTACGTCAGGCATACGCGCCAGCACGATCTGATACTCCTTTTCCAGCGTGGGAAAATCGATCCAGTAGTAGAGGCAGCGCCGCCGCAGCGCGTCGTGAATTTCGCGCGTGCGGTTGGATGTGATAATCACGATGGGCGTCTGCGTGGCCTCAATCGTGCCAATTTCGGGAATAGTGATCTGAAAATCTGACAACAATTCGAGCAGGTACGCCTCAAATTCTTCGTCGCTGCGATCAAGCTCGTCGATCAGCAGCACGGGAGCTTCGGTATTGGCCGGGTCGATAGCCTGTAAAAGCGGTCGCTGGATCAGAAAATCGGGGCCGAAAATCTCTTTGAGTTCTTCCTGGCGACCCGCGCCGCCCGCTTCCATCAAGCGAATATGCAGCATCTGGCGCGTATAGTTCCACTCATACACGGCAGTGCTGACATCGATGCCTTCATAGCACTGCAAACGGATCAAGCGCGTGTTGAGTATCGCGGCCAGCACCTTCGCTATCTCGGTCTTACCTACCCCCGGCTCGCCTTCCAGCAAAAGCGGCTTGCGCCTCTTGAGCGCCAGGTACACCGTCGTTGCCAGGCTCCGGTCGGCTATATAATTCTGGGCAAACATCGCCTGCTGCACATCTTCAATCGTATTTAATGAATCCTGGTCCAACGAGGGCCTCCAATAAAAAACTAGCGCCTTCCAGCACAAAAGTAAGGGTACCTATATTCTATGCTATAAATAGGAAGAATAGCAACCTTCAATACTTACAAAAACTCAGTACAAGCCAATCCCTATCACAACTGGCCTCACAACATCATCCCAATAAAAGCAAATCAGACTATAGCACAACTTTGATAGCAAAAGCCACCAACCCTCCAAAAACAAACCATTCAGGACTCATGCTCGTTGTCGGGCATGAGTCCTGAATGGTTTTACTAACCAATCCTCTCGCGGGTCAGGGCCTCTTTTGCCATGTTATGCGCTACTTTTTAGTAGATTATGTCGGCTGCTTCAATCCCTCTCGCGGGTCAGGGCCTCTTTTGCCGGCGCTGCAAATGACATTCAGAAGCTGAATGAGATGCTTCAATCCCTCTCGCGGGACATGGCCCCTTTAGCCTGCTGTGCCTCTAGTTTAGCATGAGAAGCCAATTTAGGCAAGCATTTTCGCGGGGCGGTTTTTTCGAGGGGTTTTTAGTCTTTCCGGTTTTCCTTCGCGCAAAGAGAATGGACTGGTATCTTCTCGCTTCCTGCGAGAGAAACGGAACAATTGAAAGGAGTTCTCAGGATGAACGAACCCATCACAACACTCGACACCCGACACGGCGTACCACGCAGAGGGGTTACGCCATGGGAGGAAACGCGCCAGGTGTTAGAAACCGCCGAGCTGTTCTGGCTCTCAACAGTGCGGGCCGACGGTCGCCCTCACGTCACGCCGCTCGTGGCCGTGTGGCACGACGGGGCCATCCACTTTACCGCTACCGACACCGCACAGAAGACGGTCAACCTGCGTGGAAACCCGCACGTCATTCTGACGACCGGCTGCAACCAGATCGACTCGTTCCACAAAAAAGAAGGACTCACAGTGGTGGTTGAGGGCGATGCCGTGCGGATCACCGACCAGGACACCCTCGAACGCTTGACCTCGGTGTGGGCGACCAGGTGGGATGGAAGCTGGCCCTACCAGGTACGCAACGGGTATTTTTACCTCTACGATGAAGACGAACAACGAGTTCTCACCGATTCGAACTTCGTGTTCTCCGTCAAACCCACCAGCGTCTTCGCATTCGCCATAGGCCTCAGCCAAACCCGCTACCAGTTCTAACTACTCGCGCGGAGGAAGGGTGAACATTTGCACACCATTTTTGTCAATCCGGCATGGGAGAAGACAGGCAAACTGAAAACGCCATTAGCTCTTGCAATACTTGCGAGAGAGGACTATTTTGTAGTAGGATAGACGTATGACTACGATCAAAAATGAAATCTCCGGTGGTGTTGTCCATGAATTGCCAGAGGACTTACGGAACACCCTCGCTTCTGATGCGGAGGCGCTAGCGGTGTGGGAGGATTTTACGCCTCTTGCGCGCAATGAATGGATATGCTGGGTGATCTCCGTGAAAAAACCAGAAACCAGAAACCAGCACGTTGAAAGGGTGCGCACGGAACTCAAAGAGGGGATGCGCCGACCTTGCTGTTGGTATGGCTGTATTCACCGCACGGATAAGGCAGTAAGCCCCTCGGTACAATATGTACTCAACAGACAATCTAAAAAGTCATCATAAATGATGGTTACTTTGCTTTTGACTTGTTCAGCCCCACAGCTTCCAGAATGAGTGCTTTTAACGCGGCTTCATTGATGGTATCACCTTCGTGAAAGTCGATAGCACGAACCGCCTTGCTATCCAGGCGCGTGTTAAAGAGCTTGTGCGGATCTTTCATCTGAACACCCTTAGGGAATGTCAACCTTACGGCGTTCTTGAGAGTATCGCAAAGGCAGAGTATTCCATCTTGAGACCACACGGGAACTCCCTCGGGCCTTGAGGGCTTTTTCCACTTCACTTCTTCAACTAAGGCAGGGTCAGCTTGCTTGATCAAAGCGCGCAGCCGTGCTAACATCTCACCCCGCCAATCATTATACTTTTTGATTATGGCATCTATTTGCTGAGCAGCAGACTTGTCTTCCATATGAATCTCTTTCTAGTATGGTTGCAACAGCATTATATCATTGCCATCTTTACTTGTGGTTTGAAGGCAAAATCTGCTCACTTCGCAGGGCATTTACCCCGTGTGGCTCAGGCAATCTATTCGCGCAGGTTGTATAATATGCCTTACGTGCCACGCTTATATCACACACTACCAACGCTTCCTGCAAGGATTGCGGGAGGACAGGAGATACACTATGACCATCGACATTCAACATGGTTCCCCGCAGTTTCCGAGCGCTGCCAGCAGTATCGCGGCGTCTTCGCGGGAGGATATGGACGCGGCTTTGCGGGAATTGCACACGCATAAAAACGCCTGGGTGGCGCTGTCAGCCATCGAGCGCATCGTCATTCTGAACAGGCTCATCAGGGATTTTCACGCCATCGCGCCACGCTGGGTTGAGGCATCGGCCAAAGCAAAAGGTATCCCTGCCGACTCGCCCGCCGTCGCTGAAGAATGGGGCGCGGGCGTCTGGCCTGTTATGAAGAGTCTGCGCCAGTTGCGCCAGGCGCTGGGCGAGATCGCTGAAGTGGGGCATCCCAAAATTCCGGGGCCAGTCACCACGCGGCCCGATGGACAGGTGGCGGCGCAAGTCTTCCCGCTCACCACTTACGACCGTATCTTCTTTATGGGCGTGACCGCCGAAGTCTGGATGGAGCCGGGCGTAAGCGCCGACACGATGAGGCAGACGCAGGCCGAAATCTATCATGATAAGAACCACGAGGGCAAAGTGGCGCTGGTGCTGGGCGCAGGCAACGTGGCAAGCATCGCGCCACTGGATATTCTCTACAAGCTGTTTAATGAAGATCAGGTCGTTATCATCAAAATGAACCCGGTCAACGCCTACATTGGCCCCTTGCTGCACGAAAGCTTCAAGGCGCTGATCGAACCCGGCTTCCTGCGTATCGTGTACGGCGGAGCGTCCGAGGGCGCGTACCTCTGCAATTCTGAACTGGTGGACGAGATACATATTACCGGTTCAGATAAGACCTTCGACGCTATCGTCTTTGGCACTGGGTCAGAAGGAGCTGCGCGTAAAGCCAGCCACGCGCCACTGCTCAACAAGCGCATCACGGGCGAACTGGGCAACGTCAGTCCGGTCATCGTCGTGCCTGGCCCGTGGAGCAATGCCGACCTGAGCTATCAGGCCGAACACCTGGTGACGATGCTGACGAATAACGCCGGATTCAACTGCAACGCCACGCGCGTAATCATCCAGCACAGCGCGTGGCAACAACGCGCGCAATTGCTACAACACTTGCGCGAAGTGTTGCAGCAGGTGCCGCCGCGCCATGCCTACTACCCCGGCGCGCAAGAACGCCAGCGCAGCTTCGTGGCCGAACATCCCGACGCCGAGCAATACGGCAGTGCCGCGCCCGATCAGCTTCCCTGGACGCTGATCGCCGATGTGGACGCGCAAAACAGCGACGACATCTGCTTCACCACCGAGGCATTTTGCGGTCTCTTTGCCGAGACATCGCTCGAAGCTGGCAGCGTGGCCGAGTACATCGATCGCGCCGTCGCTTTTTGCAACGATGAACTGTGGGGAACGCTCAACGCCACCATCCTGGTACACCCGGCCTCGCTCAAAGATCCGCAGATCAAAGAGGCCGTCGAGCGCGCGGTAGCGAACCTGTGCTACGGCACGGTCGGCGTCAATTACTGGGCTGGCACGGGCTTTGCGCTTGGCGTAACCACCTGGGGCGCGTTCCCCGGCCACCCACTCTACGATATTCAGTCCGGCACGGGTGTCGTGCATAACACGCTGATGTTCGCGCGCCCGCAAAAATCGGTGCTGCGCGGCCCATTCCGCTCTACACCTAAACCGGCCTGGTTCGTCACGCAGGGCAAAACCGCGCGCAAGGTCTTCCCGAAACTTGTGGCATTTGATGCCGCGCCATCGCCTTTGAAGGTGCCGGGCATTATGTGGACGGCTATCACAGGATAAGAAACAAGGTTGCTGCTATAATAGCTATATATTCTCGAAAGAGGGCATAAGCTATGATCTCGTTTCCAGTTATATTGCTCAGGTTGGCGGTAGCCATCGTGCTGGGCGCGTCAGTGGGTCTGGAGCGTGAAATTCATGAACACTCGGCTGGAATACGCACGGTTGCGCTAGTTACGCTGGGGTGCGCGCTCTTTACCATCATCTCAGCTTATGGATTTTTAGACCTGCTCGGTTTGCTTCACGTAACGCTGGACCCTACACGCATCGCCTCCTATATCGTGGCGGGTATTGGTTTTCTGGGCGCAGGAACCATCTTCATGAGCCGCGAAAGCGAGAGAGTAAAGGGACTGACGACGGCTGCTTCAATCTGGGTGATGGCCGCTATCGGTATGGCTTGCGGGGCTGGTCTGCTGGCGGAAGCCATCGTCACCACCGTCCTGGTATTGATTGTGCTGGTTGGGCTTCGCTATGTGGAGCAATTGATACTACCGCGCGGGCGAGCTAACAGCCGGCACATTCAAATTGAAGCCGACGCGGTCACAGGCCAGTTGATGGCGTCCATCTATGAAACCTGCGCGGCCTCGCAGGTCACTATCGAAAAGTTACGCATTGATACAGCGCAGAGCGGAGAAATCATCACTATGCTTTGCCAGGCCGATTCCGCTCCGGCGCTGGGCAACGCCATCGGCTCTTTGCACGAACTCCCCGGCGTGCGCGCTATCCACGCCAAATTGGGACCTGACAACAACGAGATGGCCGCGCAGGTCAATCGAGAGCGCAAAGGACGTTAATCTCAAGATGCAAGCAGGGCAACCGCGCGGTTGCCCTGCTTGCATCTTGAAATTAGTCGCGGTTGTTGGCTGCTAATGTATTGACTCCGGCTATCTCGCGGAGGCGCGTGGCTGCCTCGTCGCGTGAAAGCTTGCCTGCCAGCAATTCATCCAGCACCTGCTCAATCGTGAAGTGTGCCATTGATGTATCAACGGTAATAGGAGAAGGTTGCGCCTCCGCCGGTACTGGCTGCGCAGTCTCGACTTGCGCGGCGTGTTTGCTCGATCTCACCAGCAGTTTTTCACGATTCGCCAGCACAAAGTAGATGGCGAGAATGACCAGACCTACGATGACGGCAGCCGCGCCCGCACGCGCCAGGTGTTGCCAGTTATCGAGCGGCGAGCCAAGCGCGGCGGAAATTGTGGCGTACAGGGCAAACGCGCCGCCGATGGCCGTAGCCAGCACACCGCCGCCAAGCAGGACAAAGACAAAGCCGCGCCGCGCAATCTCCGCGCCGGACATCCCCTGCTTTCTGCGACGATACAGGTGTATATCGAGCGCGATATAGCCGATACCGGTAATCAACGACGCCAGCGAACCAGCCCAGGTAGTCATGCTCACGGGCGCTTCAAAAAGGTCAAGCAACACCAGCGCTACGCCAGAATAGAATGCCAGCGCCATCAATCCGGCAACAATGGCTTCCTGGATCGAAAGCGCGGTTTGCCACGCTTCAGATGGCAGCGATTGCAAGCCGGTTGCGCTTCTCAGCCAGAGTGTGTAAACGACTACCACCAGCAGACCCACAATAAGCGATGCCGTAAAGTTATAGGTCTGGATGACATCATAGGGCGCGACATGCGTGCCGGAGAAGTTCAGGATACCCAGCGCGATAGCCTGTCCAATGCCGTAGAGGACAAAACCTGCGCCGATAGCAAAGCTGATATAGTAGGCGATGCGCTGCAATAGTGATGGAGTTTCTTTGCGACCAGCAAAGCCATACGCTATCCAGAAGAGGGCGACCCACAACGCGGCTACCACGTTGAGGAGCGCGTTTGGTCCCTGGCAGCCTGGGGAGCCGCCGCAATACAGGACGTTATATGTCGCGCCGCCAAAGAAAAGCCCATCCACCAGCACGTTAAGGGCATAGGTGCTATTGACGAGCAATACGATCAAAAGGATAAACTGTATGCCGTACTTGCCCAGACGCTGGAAGAATATGCCTGCGGGCGTACCTGCCCGGCTTCGCCTGCGTTCCCATTCCAGCACGCCAACCAGCGCGAGCAGGGCAATGGCGATGGCGAAGTTAGAAGTCACATCAAATCCCTGCCCGATCTGGCTGATCGCGGTTGCGCCTGTGCCAATGGCAAGCGGCGCGGCGATTAATTCCGTCATGTTCAGGAAAAAGGAGCGTATGGCGTTGCTGCCGCCAGTGGCGGGATCGCTGCGCATGTCGCGGCGAATAAGCCAGTAATGCAGGCCACCGATGAGCGCGGCAATAAACCAGGAAACGCCAAAAAACACGGCTGCCTGGGTGATAGCCTCGCTCGCTGGCACACTGGCATAGGTACCGCGCAGCCCGCTCAACGAGAGCAGCGTCTGTAAGAATAGCACCAGGCCCACGGCTGCGAAAACGAGCATCGCCACGAATACAACATAAAGGTAAAATCGATAAAGATTGCGTGCCATAGTATAACCTCCTGTGAAAGCGATGTTGTTATGCTTTCACCAAACGGGATTGAGGAAGCCCCTGTCTTTCAAGCATGGGGGAAGCCATCCTCTCCTTATGGGACAAGATAGGATGAGCGCTCTCTTGCCTCTTGACCATGTTCTCACTACGTAGTACACTCATGCGATGAAACAAACGATGCTCTTGAAACTCATTCCGACGCCAGAACAACACCATGCTTTGCTTGAGACG
>DASTKD010000170.1:0-16548 GCA_035716135.1 Ktedonobacteraceae bacterium | reverse complement strand
CTGCACCCATGTGCCATCGTTCGCGCGAGCTTCCAGATCTTCGGTGATGGATGTGCCTGTTGAGCAGCCGTTGCGCCTGGCCCAGAAAGCGGCACTTTCGGTGGTGGAGAGAATATGGCCGCCCGCGCGCATCACCCCGCCGCTGGCTGGCACCCGTCGATCCTTTGTGCCATGGATCAGCAGGAGAGGCACAGGCCGAGATGCCGCAGGCGCTGCAGTCAGGCTGGCGGGCAGTGTTGCTGCGACCGGCGCGATCGCCGCGATTTTATCTGCGAGCTGGCAGCCCAGGCGGAAGGAGAAGAAGCCGCCATTGGAGATGCCTGTGGCATAGATGCGCCGGGCATCGATAGTCAGTTGTGTACGCAGCGTCTCGATCAGCGCCGCGATAAAAGCGACGTCATCCACTCCATCCCGCTCCGAAGGCGTATGGCCTCGTCCATCACCCCATTGCTCGTGATACCCATCGGGATAGACCACCAGAAAATGATGCTCATCTGCCACGCTATTGAGATACGTCCGACGAGCCATCCAGCTCGCCGTCGTTCCGCGGCCATGAAAGGCCAGCACCAGCGGATACGCGCGCCCCGGTGCGTAGGCAACCGGGAGATACACCGCATACGTGCGCGTCAGACCGCCAACGCGCAAAGTTGCTCTATTCATTCTTTACCTTCCTCTTGATGACGGACTCATCTTCGCATCTCTAGCTTTTCCTGTCTAGCCCCTCAGCAAAAAATGACGGACACCCAGGTCAGTGCCATAGTTTGACAGCCACGCCATATTTTCCTATACTTATGCCTGAGAACACCACTCTCCTTATCAAGGAGAGATTACTTTACGTGTGAGTTCCTTGCATGTCGTCTGCTCTAGCAATCGAACTTGAAACAGGAACGTGTGACCAGGTGAAACCAGGAAGAAGGGTTCCAAAATTTCTTCAAGCGTTACAGGCTATGACTTCAGAAGTAGCCCTTCCTTATGCGTTTGCAGCATACCTCCGATTAGCCAGGCTCCCTATTACCATACACGGAGATACTTCGGGATGGAATAGAACTGGACAAGGAGCGCTGTTTATTGGAGACCATCGCAATGGACTTGAATATTTTTTACTGCTTGCTGCCTTAGGGCAAGCAGGGAGAAAAGATATTAAGATTATTGGCAAACCCTATGCTCTTTCGGTGCGTTTGACTGAAGCGTTAGATAGACACCATGAAGGATATATACTCCCTGTAATACCAGGAACATTGGTAAGCGATAGGCTGAATATCTTCAACCGGGATATATGGATGCGTGTATTCAATACAAACAAATTATCGACTCACAAAGAAGCGAAAGCGATCAATGCGACTGCTATACAGAATGCGGCATCGCTCTTAGCCAATGGCTATGCCGTTGGAGTTTTCCCTACGGGTGGGGTGAAAAGCGCAACAAAAAGTGCATGGTTTCGCGGAGTAGGAGAAATGATCAAGTTATTACCAGAAGAGGCAAGAGAAAGGGTCGTGATTATCCCATTTCAATTTGGTCATTTTACTCAATTCCAATTAGTCGCAACATTATGGCTCTATAGTAAAGGGTTTAAAGTGAAACCGAGAACTCTTTCCTTGAACTTAGGCAGACAAATCACTGTGGCAGATTTCCTCACCTCAGAAACAGCAGGCTCTACCGATTCACAAGTAATCACTGAAAGACTTCGTCTTCGATATGTTCAAGATTTTCACGCTCACCAATAACCGTCACTTTAGGCAAGCATCTTCACCGTGATGAGAGCAGTTGCTGTTGCAACGTTTCTGCTAACCAGACTTCATACTCCTCCGGTGACCAACCCTCTTCCCCGACGAGTTCCTGGTAGATGGTCGGCTGCGTCAAGGTAGAGAAGAGGGCAGCAGCGCGCCCCAGGCTCAAATCGAGACGAAGCTGCTCAGACATAGCATCAATAAATTGTGTTAAGAACGTGCGTCTGCCCTGCAATGCGATGGAGAGCTCGGCTGCCGCATCGGGATCAGCCGCCGCCGCTGCCTGGTAGATCGCCATCATCGCGCCGCCAGTTTCCCACTGACGACGTGTGGCATAGGCGGCCAATTCCAGGCGGCGTTTGGGATCGGATTGTTCCAGAGCTTGCCGGTAAATGTCACGCTGCCCGGACTCCTGATGCCACCTCTCACGGATGGCCTGCAGAATGCCCCGTTTATTGCGGAACACCGCATAGACGGTACTTACAGCTACCCCTGCTCTGGCACTGATCGCCTCGATCGTCGTCGCCATATAACCCTGCGCTAAAAAGAGTTCGCAGGCCGCATCGACAATCAATTCTCGCGTGGCTATAGCTTGACGCTGGCGGTGGGTGAGTTTGCTCTTGACTTTCTCCATGTTCTTAG
Source organism: Ktedonobacteraceae bacterium (assembly GCA_035716135.1). Taxonomy (GTDB): domain Bacteria; phylum Chloroflexota; class Ktedonobacteria; order Ktedonobacterales; family Ktedonobacteraceae; genus CF-113. Next base: position 14,179 of record DASTKD010000170.1, on the reverse strand, counting down.
TATATCATATAGATGTTGAATATAGTTGAACTACAATCAATGGAGAAAAACTATGACATCCGACACCAACAAAACTCTTGTCCGGCACTTTATGGAGCGTGCCTTCAATGAAGGGGATCTCACCATCGTTGATGCTGCTCTGACTCAGGACGGCATTGACCACCAGGAACCCCTGGGAGTGAACTTTGCGACGCACCTCAAAGCGGCGATCACCATGTTGCGTACCGCTTTCCCCGACCTGCACTTCGAGATCCACGACATGCTTGCAGAAGGAGAGCTCGTCGCATTTCGCTCCACTATGACCGGGACGCACCGCGGACCTTTTCAGGGTCTTCCCCCCACGGGCAAACCAATATCCGTCGCGCATATGCATTTTGTGCGTATGGTCGAGGGAAAAACGTCTGACTTGTGGCATGTCTGGGATACGGCTGGTCTCATGCGTCAACTGGGAACTTCCGCGGCACCACAGCCACAAGCCGTTTGAACGGCGTCATCCTGCCTCAATGGGACAGACGAGGCTCCTCGTGGAAGGAAACAAAGAACCCAACCACGAGGGGTTGCGCCCAGGGCAGAAACGCGCTGGGATAGTAGACGAATGACATTTGGATACTACATCGTTGAGTGGTTCCATCGTGTCTTGCTCGTTAGTGCCGGGCAAGACACAAACACAAGCGACCTGAGTAACATTCATTTAACGCTTTCTATAACGCTCCATAGCTATGCTTAAAGCAGCGTGTGGCTTTCCTCTCCAGGTCTATGGAAAGAGGAGAGAGTGGTCCATCTCTATCATAGCTGAGGGTGTTAAATATGAAGACGGAACAAAAGGACGATACCATTTCTCTTGCTTCTTTTTCTCCTGTGGAGGATGCACCGGCCGGATCATTTGGCCGGGTGTTGAAGAATCGTTCGTTTTTGCTGCTGTGGCTGGCACAACTGCTTTCGCAGATCGTATTTAACGCGGCTAACTATGGCGTCATCGCCCTCGTCACAGCCATCACCCACTCCACGATTATGGTCGGGTTGGCTATCGTCTCGTTTACGCTGCCTGCCGTGCCGTTCAGCCTGCTGGCGGGCGTCTACGTCGATCACCTGGATAAGCGGCTCGTACTCTGGGTCAGTAACGCCCTGCGAGCGGTAACCACCGGGCTTATCGTGTGGGCGCTGCTCTGGAATCCGCATGTACTCCTTCCGCTCTTCTTCCTGACATTTTTGATCTCGCTAGTGACTCAGTTCTTTATCCCAGCCGAGGCATCCGCCATCCCCCTGCTCGTGAGCAAGCACGACCTGGCACCTGCGCTCTCGCTCTTCACCATCACTCTCACCATCGCGCAAGCCCTCGGTTTTTTGCTGCTTGGCGGGCTCGTCACGGCGCTCTTTCCGCCCTTCCACCTTTCACTCGGTTTTCTTCACGTCCAGGTGCTCTCGTTTGATATGCTCTTCGCGCTGGTTGGCATGGTGTATGTCATCTGCACCTTGCTGATCCTGGCAATCCCCAAACACGCTTTGCAGCAGCAGAACACGGAGCCAGCGCTGCTCAGATCGCTCGGCAAGCAGTCGTGGCAGATGATACGGCATGACGTGAGCGAAGCCTGGACCTACGTACGCGCGGACCACACGTTGCTGCTCGCGCTGCTGCGGGTCTCGTTCGTCAGTGTCTTGCTGCTGGTGATCGGCGAGCTGGCGGGACCATTCGTTGTCAATGCCTTGCACCTGTCCGTCGGGGCCATGCCCATCATTTTAGCGCCCGCGGGTCTTGGTCTGGTGCTGGGTGGGCTGCTCACACCCGCTCTGACGCGGCGGTTGGGCCAGAACCACACTATCACCCTCGGCAACCTGTGTACGGCTGCCGGTTTGATCCTCATCCCGCTCGGCCACTTCTTCTGGGCGCGGTTGGCACTACCGGGGATTCTCGTGTATGTGGGAACGATCACGTTTATCTTAGGGGTAGCGCTGGAAATGGTGAATATTCCCGCGCAGACGATGATGCAAGAGCAAGCGCCGGAGGAGGAGCGGGGGCGTGTGTTTTCCTTCCAATCGATGTTGTTTAACGCTGGCTCGATCCCGGTCCTGCTCTTTGCCGGTGTGATTGCTGACATCCTGGGGGTCGAGAGCGTCATGTATGCGCTGGCAGCAGCCATTCTGGCATTCAGCTGGTGGGCGGTACGCTATAGCCGTCGCCCGGTTGTCTCGTGAAGCCTCGAGGAATGATGAAACAGCAAGCTACGCCGCAAGAAGCACCGCTTCAAATACGAGGAAAAGAGCGGAGCCACGATACGAGCCGGATCGGCCCGCTGCTCTGCTGGGCAGTCGTGTTCGCCGACGTGGGAACCTCGGTTTACTACGTCCCAGGCATCTTATATGGGAACGTGGGGAGCCTGGCAGGCTTCTTTGTGATGCTGACAATGTCGGTCTTCGTGCTGCTCACACTGAAGTACGCGGAGGTCACCCACCGCTTCCCGCAGGGAGGCGGCGTGGTCACGGTGGCAGCTCAGGCTATCAATCACTGGGTGGGAGCACTCGGAGGGATGTTCATCCTGGTCGATTACTTCCTCACGGCCGCCATTAGCTGCCTTTCGGGAATGCTGTATCTGAGCGTGGTGGTACGCGCCCTGGTCCCTTTTACACTGGAGATGACTATCGGCGTGCTGCTCCTGCTCGGGCTGCTCAACTGGTTCGGGGTGAGCGAGAGCGCCAAAGTGAGCCTGATAGGGGCGCTGATCGCGTTCCTGAGCGATATTGCTCTGCTCGTGACGGTTTTTACGCACCTCTCTTTCTCCCAGTTCCTCGCGCTGTTCCCCTCCATGTTCGCGCATCAGAAACTAACCCTCCCTGCCCTGCTGGTCGGCTTTGCCGGCTCATTTCTTGCCTTCTCGGGCCTGGAGAGTATCTCGCAGTTATCGCCGGTCATGAAGACGCCTCGCAAGAAGGTTGCTGGCATGGCCCTGCTGCTCGTGGTGTTCACCATTGGTCTGACCAGTCCCCTGCTGACCCTGTTCGCAACCCTCTTGCTCCCGTCATCGGTAGTAGGGAACACGATCCTCTCCGCGCAGGCCATCTCGCTGCTGGGTGGACACTGGGGCAATATCGTCCTGCAGACCGAGGTGGCGATCAGCGCCAGTGCGCTGCTGATCTTTGCCGGCAACACGGCCATCATCGGCACGTACCATGTCTTCCTGGCACTCTCACGCATGGAGTTCTTCCCGCGGTTTGTCCAGCAGCGCAATACGCTACGGGGAACACCCCATTTCTCTATTCTGCTGGCCGTTACTATTCCCATCGGCGTGCTCATCGCGGCGCAGGGCCATATTACGGTGCTAGGAGACCTGTACGCCTTCGGGCTGCTGGGAGCCTTTACGCTCACATGCGTCGGCCTGGATATTGTGCGCCGGCGCGAGCGCAAGGCGGCGCGTACCGCACGCGCCTCCCCTCGGTCTCCGACCGGGGATCTTCTCTGGAACGACGATTCAGCTCCCGCAAACGAAGCGCCCAAAGACACCACTCCAGCGGTTCAAGCGCCTGCCTCCTCACTTGAGGGGACAGGCACACGCGAGTTACCCGAAGACAAACCCGCTTCCTCTCCTTACACGAGGAGGATGGTTCTCGATCCCTGGCATACCTGCAAATTCTATCTCGGGTTGCTGACAACGGCCCTGGTGGCGCTGGCCTGGACGACGAACCTCGTTGCAAAGCCGATGGCAACCGTCTTTGGTGGCTCGGTGACGCTGCTCGGCATGGGCATAGCCTTCTTCAGCTATACGCGCAAAAAGCAGCAGGGGTACGTATCGGTGCCTATCACCCACGCTGCAGAATATCTGCCCGGGTCTCTTCTGGCGGTATTGGTACCCGATGCTGAACACAACGAGGCAGTGATACGCTCGGCAATTGAGAACGCGCATGGGCAGCCAGTGACGTTTTTGTACCTTGGCCGCGCGACAACCAATCGCGCACCGCGCCTGTTTGAATTGCATGACCCGTACTACGACGATGAAACAGCCAGAAAAACCTTTGGCAGAGCTGAATACCTGGCGCAAAAGGCGAAGATTGCCCGCCGATTTGTGTACCGGCAGCAAGAACCGGAGGCTCTTGAGCGCATATGGCAGGTCATTCATCCGCATGATCTCGTCGTCTCGCCCGAAAACACATCACTCCTTGAGGAGATCAACCCGGACCGCATCCGGTATGAAAATACACCCGATGGCAAAGTTGCTCATCTCCTGAAAAGCTGGTGAGCAAGCAACGACCCATCGAAAGCATAGCTGTAAGGCTCAATTGAGACGCAGCAGAGTCAATGACAGGAGAGTATGGATATGTCCTCAAACACTCGTCTTCGCACTAAGAGCGATGGTGATTCCACGGCGGTGATCGCCAGGTGGATGCATCGTTGCGGCCTCCCGCTCGCCATCCTCGCCTGGTCGGCCGTCGCACTGCTCATCCTGTGGCTGGCGGGGCATGTGACCCAGGCTCTGTTCTTGCTCACGATCGGGGCGCTGTTCGCCTACGCGCTCGCACCTGCCGTGAAGGTGCTGCAGCGCGTGATGCCGCGTTTCCTCGCCATCCTCATTGTCTACCTCCTTGTGCTGGGTGCGCTCATTGCCCTGCTCTACCTGATTGTGAGCACGGCGATCTCGCAGTTCGTCTCGCTCTCAGCGTATGTGCGGGTTCTGTTGACGCCAGGGAAAGGCGGTCAGGTCTCACAACTGGAACTGACACTTCGGTCGTTCGGCCTTTCGCAGAGTCAGATCACCTCTGCCCGCGATCAGGTCGTGACCAGCATCGAAGGGTTCGCGGGGAGTGTCGTGCCGCTGCTCACGGGGATTTTCGGCGCGGTGCTGGATGTGATCCTGGTGGCGGTGATCAGTATCTACCTGCTCGCCAGCGGTTCGCGTGTCTCCGATTGGTTGCGCCAGAACATGCCGGATCAGCAGCAAGGGCGCATGCATTTTTTGTTGGATACCTTGCAACGTGTCGTCGGCGGCTACATTCGCGGTCAATTGCTCATGTGCGGGATCATTGGCATCCTCGTGGGAGTCGGGATGTGGCTCATCGGCGTGCCGTTTGCCCTCTTGCTGGGGGTGCTGGCCTTCGTGTTGGAATTCATTCCTACGCTGGGGACACTGGCGTCCGGTGCGATCTGTGTGCTGCTGGCCCTGACGAAGGGGTGGGTCTTCGCCGTCATCGTCCTGGCCTACTTCATCGTCGTTCACGTGATCGAGGGCGACGTGGTCGGGCCGCGCATCATCGGAAAGACCATCGGCTTGCACCCTGTTGTCTCGCTCGCCGCGTTGGTCGCCGGGGCCGAACTCTTCGGAATCGCGGGAGCGCTGCTGGCTTCACCGGTCGCAGGAGTTCTCCAGGCACTGCTGATCGCCATCTGGACGCAATGGCGCGAAGCCCACCCCAGGGAGTTTCAGCAAGCGAAAGAGGCCGCTATGGAGAAGACGCAGGACATCGTCGCAGAGACGCCGGGCGATCCAGAACCACTCCAGAAGTTGCTCTCGTAGGGTGGAAGTTTGTGGTGAGGTTCACCCACTTTGGTGGAGTAGTGAAAGCTTAGAGTATACTATTCCAGAGGGAGAACCAGGGTTATGCAAAAAGTCCAAAAAACCTGTACCCAGGAGTTTAAACATGAGGCGATGCGGCTCGCTCAAACAAGCGGAAAACCGATTGCCCAGGTCGCCCGTGAACCGGGTATTTCCAACGGCTCCATCCATCAATGGCGCAAGGAGTTGGCAGAACATGGCCCCGAAGCCTTAAAAACCTCATATAGAATCTCTCAGTGATGAGCTAATTCGCAGGAATCTGAAGCTGGTGGCGCGATTTTCCTGCCGATCGAGAAGACTGATGGATGGTGCGCTCGCTGCGCATTTTGTCCCGACTGCCTGGACTGGTGCGCATGTCGGCAAACCAGCCACTGATGTCGGGCGCATCGATCTCGCCTACCAGGGTGATGCCGCGCACCCTCTCCAGGTAGGTGCGCATCAGCCCCAGCGCGGTGCCATGTCACTCCAGGGTCTTGGGACTCGAGTTGCCGCCGGTGTGATCGGCCAGGTAGTCATCGATGGCACACGCGATGGTAGGACCGGCACGGAGCTTTGTCAGCATCCGCTTCTGCTCCTGCTGCTTCCCTTTCGCCGATGTGACGGTCTGTTCCGCAGCCTGCTGCGCACGCGCCTGGGCCTGCGCATCGAGCTTGTCGCGCTGCGCGCTGGCGTGGTTGCCTGCGACGTGCTTGCGGCGTCGCAGGGTAGCACTACTGATTTCCTGCGGCGCGGTGGTGTTCTTCGTCTTGTTCTCGTTCATGGACAAGAGCCTCCTTTACGGCTTCTTGCGCGCCAGGAGAGAACCGGGCAGCGTGTGGAGCAAGAGGCAGGATGTCGCGTCCTTGCGTAGGCAGGCGGTCGCCAGGGTCGCGGCAGGATGTCACACCCCGGACGAGGCAGGCGGTCATGAGCCGGAAGGTAGGATGTCGCTGCACACGTTTTTGCATATAAAAACATCGTCCCCTTGCTTGCCCAAACGCTGCCTGGTTGTTCCCAGGCGGCTTAGAACCGGCTTGCACAGAGACGATGTAGTTGGGAGAGCGGGAGACGGGGCTCGAACCCGCGACAGCCTGCTTGGAAGGCAGTCTGTCGCAAGATCGCCGCTCGCTTGCTCTCAATCGGCTCTGCAAGTGCATCTAGCACTCACTATCATTTTTCTCACACGCATGTCATAGTATGTCGCATACATTTCGAGGCAGTATGTCATAACCATAGCATCGGCTACTCAGACTATACCCGAAGCCAGCGGAAATGGCAAGAGAGGCAGTATGTCTACTGCTTCCAGCATTTGCTTCGCCTGAGTAGTATCATGTACGAGTCGAGCAACAGGAAGAGGCAATGCACCTCGGCGCGGAAGATGACGGAGATCCCCCAAACCGGGGTGAAATTAGAAGCATCTTTTACAGATTTTTTACAGTTTTCATTCGCTTTCTTGATCTTCTCCTGCTACCCTACTGATAGGGGAGTGTCGGCAATAGACGCGGGTGGATTGAATGTTCGCGCTGCTAGAAGGTTGCCAGGCTTTTCATCGTATTTTCATACATATGATGTTTAATAGAGGTGTATGAGAGTACGCTTTTCACCACAGTGGGTTGCGAGATCGTACAGGGCGTATGTGCCTTTGAGGTTGAGAACCGGCCCGGTGAGAGAGAAACAGTTCACTATGCTGTAAACAATTTTTAGTAACGGAAACCCGGAGGACCTTCTTTCAGCACATGAAAAAACTTACCCTGGCAATCATTATTATCGGCAGCTTTATCATCTTCAGCCTGGTCTACAATCATGCCAATAGCGTCGCGGTCGCACCCAGTAATCCCGGCATCGTCGAGCCATCAGGCAATCCGAACGCGGCAACGCCGACAGTCTCAGGCTCGTCGGGCAGCACGCCCAATCCTACACAGGCACCGGGCGCGCTTTATAAGGATGGGACGTATACCGGCAGCGTCGCCGACGCGTTCTGGGGCAACCTCCAGGTTCAGGCGGTGATCCAGAACGGCAAAATCGCCAACGTGGTGTTCCTCCAGTATCCCAACGACCGCAACCGCTCGATCGAGATTAACAGTTACGCCGACCCCCAACTCGTCAGTGAGGCCATCCAGGCACAAAGCGCCAATGTGGATATCGTCAGTGGAGCCACCGATAGCAGCGATGCCTTCGTGCAATCGCTGACCGACGCTCTCTCCCAGGCCACAGCATAGCATGAAAGAGACACGCCTGCTGATGGGAATGCCCATCACCGTCGAAATCGTGGATGCCGACGCCGCGCGGGACGGGATTGAGCGTATCTTCGCCTACTTTACCCACATCGACGAGGTATTCAGCACCTATAAGGAGACGAGTGAGATTTCCAGGATCAACCGCGGCGAGGTGCGCCCGGAGGAATACAGCGCGGAGGTGCGCTCTATCCTGGCGTTGAGCGAAGAGACGAAGCGCGAGACGAGCGGCTACTTCGACATCCAGCGCGATGGCCTGTACGACCCCTCCGGGATCGTCAAGGGCTGGTCCATCCAGAACGCGGCGCTGATGCTGCGTGAGAGGGGATCGCGCAATTTTTACATCGACGCGGGTGGAGACATCGCCGTGGCGGGCCGCAAATATGGCAACCCCTGGCGGGTCGGCATCCGCAATCCCTTCAACCGGGCCGAAAATGTCAAGGCGCTGGCCCTCAGCGAGCGCGGGATCGCCACCTCCGGCACCGCCATTCGCGGTCAGCATATCTACAACCCGCACGCTCCCGAAACGCCCCTGCTGGAGGTTGCCAGCCTGACCGTCATCGGCCCGAACGTCTACGAGGCCGATCGTTTCGCCACGGCTGCCTTCGCCATGGGCAGGCGGGGCATATACTTTATTGAACAGTTAGACGGCTTTGAGGGCTATATGATCGATGTCGGGGCAAGGGCGACCATGACCACCGGATTTGAAAGGTACGTGTTACGCGAACCATGAAACACATCGATTATCTCTTAGATCGTATCACCATGTACCGGCTGGTACTCTACATACTGATCGGCCAGATCGGTATGGGCGTTATCCTGGCGAACTTCAAGCAACTGCACTTCTCCCCGCTCGCGCTCGGTGAGCGCCGGGAGGCCCTGGCCTTCAAGCGCGCTATCGATTATGGCGTCAGCCTCGCGCCCATCGCCTCGTCGCTCTTTGCGGATGGTTTTTCCCTGAACGAGTGGCTGGACAGGCAGGGCGTACCGGCATCGGTGATGGGAGTAAGCAAGGTGCAACTTCAGGTGGCTGCGCAAGGGAGATAGGTTGATGGCAAGTAACGCAGATACTACGGCAACGCTCGACCCGGTGATGGAACGGCTGCATCGCAAAGACGCCAGGCCGCTTACGCCGGAGCAGATCCTTTTTGAAATCGATATGTGCATCGGCTGCGACCGATGTATGCTGGCCTGCCCGGTCCCCATGTCGGCCACTGTCAGCATCGCCGACCTCAATTACGCGACCATTTCCAGCCCGGTCAGCGCGCAACTTGCTCAATTCACGAGCGAGTGCGTCCTGTGCGGGTCGTGCGTACCGGTCTGCCCGGTTGACAACCACCGCGATCTGCTGATGCTCTCGCTCAAACAGCGGCTCGGTCCCTCCTGGAATGGCCCTATTGATGCGGGCCGCGTGCAGGCCGTGCTCCCGGCAGGCTGGAATGTAGCGACCCTGCTCTATCGATTACGCGAGCAGCCGGTGTTCCGAGATGCCCGGCGCGTGCCGGATACCTACTTGCTGCATCTCGTCAGTGAGTCACAAATCCTTCTCCTGCCTCCGGGGTCGATCCTGGCGCGAGAAGGCGAGTTCGGGCGCGATACCTACTTCTTATTGGAAGGGCAGTGCGAGCTTTCGCGCAGCGCAGCCAGCGGAGAAGCTCTGCCGGTGGCAGTGGTGGGGCGCGGCGAATACATCGGCGATGATGCGATGCGCAACGTACAGCAGCACGCGGCGACGGCACGGACACAGACGATGATACTGGCGCTGGCTACACCTGAGCAGACGATGCAGCGCCTCATGGAACTCGTGCCGGAGGTGCGGCACCTCTTCGAGCAAACGGGTCATGCCCGCGCGCTGGAACTACTTTTACAGCGCGTGGAGTTATTCGAGAGCGTCAGCGCCGGTGACCTCCACTGGCTCGCAGGACAGGCGCGCGTGCGGAACTACGAACGCAGCGAACGCCTCTTCAGCGAGGAACAGCGCGACAGGCCCACGAGCGCATACCTGCACGTTCTGCTGGACGGGTTCGTCAAGGTAGCGCGTCGCCTCGCTGCCGATCCCGGCCACGAACGCATCATCGCCTACCGCCAGGGCGGCGATTATTTCGCGGGCGGGCTGGATATGCTGGGCGACCGCCGCGCCGTCACCGTCTCGGCGATTACACGCACTTGTGTAGCGGAGATCGCGCAGCCCGCGCTGATGCAGGTGTGCGCGCGTTATCCCCAGGTCATGCAACGCTTCAACGAGCGCCTGCAACGCTACAGCCACGACCTGGAAGCTGCGCGCACGGGCCTGTTTGCGGCTGTCGATGTCGCCGCGTACCGGCGCGAACAGGCACCACCGGGGGAAAACGCCAACCCGCTCTCACAAAACGAGGCCCGCGCTAGCCTGCACGCGCTGGTCGGTGATGGTGTGGTGGAGGGAACGGAGGTGCTGGTGATCGATCTGGACAGGTGCGTCCACTGCGGCGAGTGCGAGGCAGCCTGCGCCCGGCGGCACGGACACTCGCGTATGAACCGCAAGGGCATGGTGGTCGGCAATATCAGCATCGCCACCGCCTGCCGCCACTGTCAGGACCCTGTCTGCCTGCTGTGCAGTCGCGCAGGCATCGCGCGCCGACCGGGCGGCGAGGTCTATATCACGGAAAACTGCATCGGCTGCGGCATTTGCGCCGAGCGCTGCCCTTACAACACCATCTCGATAGTTACACTGGCCGAAGAACGCGCGCAGGCAACCGCGCCTGACTCGCTCTGGCAGCGCGTTGAAGCGCTGCTCAACAAGGGCTATGGCAAAGAATACGGGAAGAAGTCGCTGCCGGTAGTGGCTTCTCCATCCACGCCCAGGCCATTAGAAGGCTACGATAGCATGGTGAAAAAAATAGCCGTCAAGTGCGACCTGTGCGCGGGCTATGACAACCAGGCATGTATCCAGGCGTGCCCGACGGGGGCAGCCTTTCGCGTGCAACCGGCCGGCTTTTTCGGCTCGACGGAAACCATCTTGCAGCGTCAAGCAAGGTAGAGGAGAGGAAAATCAGCATGTCGATTTCAGCACAGGCGCCCCAAACGCCAGCGCCATCTTCCGTGCCGCCACAGCGCCCATTCCGGCGGCTGTGGCGCGCGCGACGCTCGAATGCCTGGTGGCTCTCCCTCCTCGCTGCCATGTTGCTGTATGGGGCAATTGCTCTGTACTTCGTGAAAATGAAAGGCTTCGACTACACGCCTAGCACGGGTTCCCTGCCGCGCTTTGGCATCATTGCCCTATTCCTACTACCGGTCCCGCTGACTTATACGCTGCGGCGACGCTTCTTTCGCGCGCTGCCCGGCAAAGCGCAGGATTGGCTGTGGGTGCATACCTGGGCAGGCATCACCATCTTGCTGACAATCCTGTTGCACGCGAACTTCTATGATGTCGTGAGGAACTACTGCTACAGCCTGCAGTGTCTCTCGTCGTTCTACGGCGGTCCAATCGCGCTGGACGGGGTGTTTTTGCTGGTGGCAAGCGGCATCACCGGGCGGCTGCTCGACTGGAAGATGGCGCGCGCGATCGCGCAAGACGCTGCCAGCAACGGCGTTGGCATTGCCGAGGCGCTGCAAGAACGGCTACGCGAGTCGGAGTTGCTGGTGGAGCGTCTCCTCGCCGGGAAATCGGAGCCGTTCAAGCAGTATTGCCGCCAGGCATTGAGCCAGGACGCACCGTTCGCGCTGCCCTATCTATCGCTCCCACATCAGGAGCAGCCGGATTTTCAGCGCGCCAGTGCGACGCTGGAAGAACGCGCTCGCCTGCTGCGCTCGCTGCGCCGCCAGCAGCGCGCCCGTCTCTTTATGCAACACTGGCGCGTGATCCATAGAATACTGGCCTGCGTGGCCTTGGGCGCGATCGGGCTGCACCTGGGCTGGCTGGCGCTGCATGTGCTGGGCTCGCGCTTCCATCTGTAGGGATGCCAGGAACTCTGGTGCAGGGCAGAGGGCTCATCGTCAACGAACTGTCAGAATGAGCAGTATGCCCAGCACACCTTTGCAGAGCGCTTTCCCGAGACGCTCTCGGTTCATGTCCAACGCACGCAACGGCTGACAGGCACCCTGACCCTGTTTGCGCTGGCTCTCAGCGGACGAGCAGGAGAACGTCTGCTGGCCCAGATCGGGATGTCCACGAGTGCAGATACGCTGGTGCGGCTGGCGAAACGAGCTGTATCTCTACCCATCGACGCACCGGAAGTCTTAGGCGTGGATGATTTTGCGTTCCGACGCGGCAAGTCCTACGGCACGATCCTAGTTGATCTGTCAATTGTCAGACACCAGGTGTGATGGTTCTGTTGCACCGTGATGACGACATTGCCCTTTTTGTACCCCTGGTCAACATAGCGGTGAGCTTCGACTATCTGCTCCAAGGGATAGCTTCGATCAATGACTGGTTGTAGCTTCCCCGCTTCAACGAGTTCGGTGAGATAGGTGAGATCTTCCGTCTTTGGGGTTGCTGTCCCACCGATGAGCGTCTTGCCGCTTCTCATGGAAGCCCACCGCATTTGAACAAGTTGTGCTGGCTCAGCAACCGCTTGAAGATAGACTCCCTCTTGCCTGAGCGCTCTCAGACACCCTGAAAGCGAACTCTTGCCGACCGTGTCAAAAATCATATCGTAGGTCTCACCGCTCCTGGTAACATCCTCTTGCGTGTAATCGATGACCGCATCGGCTCCCAGAGATGTCACCAATGCGACATGCGACGTACTGCAAACGCCGGTCACTTGTGCGCCAAAGTACCTGGCAAGCTGAACCGCAAACGTCCCGACACTGCCAGAAGCGCCATAGATCAGCACGTGTTGTCCGCTTTTGATATTTCCTTTTCTCAGAAAATGCAAGGCAGTGATGCCCCCAAAAGGAATGGCGGCGGCCTCCTCATAGGTGATGCGAGACGGTTTGACTGCTATCGCACTGTTTTCCGGCACGCAGGCGTACTCGGCATACGCGCCGAGTCGCGTCAGATCATAGGCGCAGATCTGATCGCCCTTTTTCACGTGGGTGACCTCCTTGCCTACAGCTTCAACTTCTCCAGCCACCACCATTCCCGGAATCGCTTTTTTCGGCTTGCTCAGCCCAAGCGTGAGGCAAGCGGGGAGCCAGAAAGAGCGAGGAACGGTGAAACTGCGCACCCTGGAGTCCCCTGCTGTGACTGTTGTCGCAGAGACTTTGACCAGGACTTCATTGTCCCTGGGCGTAGGTTTTGCTACTTCTTTTCGTTCAAGAACTTCCGGCGGTCCATAGTGTGTGCAGACAATGGCTTTCATTGGGGTATCCTTTCTGCTTCTCGATGTGCTCATTTCTACGTCGTTCATATCTACTCAGGCAGCGTCGTCCGCAATTGCAGATGGATTGAACCCTTTGACGATGAGCCAGACCGCCAGAACCATTTCCTGCACAGCAATGGGTATGATCAGGAGCGTGTACCCAGTCACGGGACTATTGCTGAACAAGGCCAACAAGCGAGCGGTAAACATCGGGATGCTTCCAGCAATACCGAAGCCCGACAGCCATCGCGGAATTAGTCGTGATTGAAAGAACACGTAGTAGCAGGAGAAGGCACCCAGGCTGAAGGCGAACACCGCCGCCAGAGTGGCGTTGTCGCGTGCGCTTCGCAACGAATCGCCAATAGCCTGAAGCGAGGCACGATCGGCAACTCCTGCATTTGCGAACTGCTGGCTCACTGTAAGCAAGGACAGCAGGCTCACGACGGCGGCCATGTACATGACCGCCTCCATGGCCCTGAAAACAACAGATCCAAGGGCCAGACCCGCATTCCACTTCTTTAAGACCGGATAGAGCGAGATGGCTATGCCGGCACTAGTAAAAGCCGCGATGAGGTAGAAAAGCGCTCCTGCGCTCACCAGGGTTGAATTTGCGGAGACCTTCGTGAGGTAATCTGTGCCACCCACACCGGGTACAAGCACCGCAGCTACTAGAGCTGCGACAGTCGCAATTATGAACAGCACGCCTGCAGTGACTGCAATCTTTCGAGTTGAATTCATTTCATTTCTCCTTTTTTGAGTGATATCGATGATTTTCATTGAATTGGACTTCAATGACCGAGAGCAATGGCACTCCTAAATCACGCACTTTTTTGAGTACTCCATACAACGCCGCCTGATCGACCACCGGACCAGTTAACAGCGTGTCGCTGTTGTCTTCCAGCGTGATGGTCAGGCCTCCAAACCAGTCTGTCCACTCGCGGTCCAAATGGCCCTTGATTCTGATCTGATAGACCATTGATTGAGCCTTTTCACTTTCCGAGGTAATTTCGTTTGACATGACTCTGTCCCTCTTGTGGCCGGATATCTCCGTCTGCACCACGCGGCTCTCATGTAGAAGTCGTCAATCTTCTATGCAAGGAGTGTAGCTTCTCTACGGGAGGGACAGAGAGCTACTAAAGTAATGTTT